>NZ_JBUCKX010000002.1:0-52500 GCF_054950115.1 Neobacillus camarae
ACTGAAATTTACTATGTAAAAAAGCGCCGAACATAGTCGGCGCTTTTTGTTAACGATGGCGCATAAGCGGGAATAACAACACATCTCGGATAGATGGAGAATTAGTTAGCAGCATAACCAATCGGTCAACACCAATTCCTAGTCCGCCTGTAGGCGGCATACCGTATTCTAACGCCTCAACGAAATCTTCATCCATCAGGTGGGCTTCATCATTGCCTTGCTCGCGTTCTTTTAACTGTGCTTCAAAACGTTCCCGCTGGTCAATCGGGTCATTTAATTCTGTAAACGCATTGGCGTGTTCGCGGGCTACGATGAACAGCTCAAAGCGATCGGTGAATCTTGGGTCTTCTTCATTTTTCTTGGCAAGAGGTGAAATTTCTACTGGATGTCCATAAATAAAGGTTGGCTGTATCAGTTTTTCCTCTACCTTTTGTTCGAAGAACTCATTTACAATATGACCATATTGCATGTGTTCGGTAATTTCCACACCATGTTCTTTTGCCAGGGCACGCGCTTCTTCCACGCTCATTTCCTTCCAGAAATCGGCTCCTGTGTACTCTTTTATGGCATCGACCATATGAAGTCTCTTCCACTGAGGTGTCAGGTCTACTTCATAGTCCCCATAATTAATCTTTGTTGTGCCCAATACCTCTTGGGCAATGTGGGCAATCAGATTTTCGGTTAGACTCATAATATCACGGAAATCAGCATAGGCTTCGTATAGCTCGATCATTGTAAATTCAGGGTTATGGCGGGTAGATACTCCTTCATTTCTGAAAACACGGCCGATTTCATAAACCTTCTCCAAGCCGCCGACAATCAATCGTTTTAAATGAAGCTCGATAGCAATCCGCATGTATAACGGAATATCCAATGCATTATGATGTGTGATGAACGGACGGGCTGCCGCTCCCCCTGCAATCGCGTGCATCATTGGTGTTTCGACTTCCAGGTATCCTTTCTCATCCAAATATCGCCGCATAGCTTGAATGATTTTACTGCGGGTAATAAAGGTTTCCCTGCTTTCCTGGCTCATGATAAGATCGAGGTAACGCTGACGGTAACGCTGCTCAATATCCTTTAAGCCGTGGAACTTATCGGGTAACGGACGAAGGGCCTTTGTCAGGAAAGTAAATTCTTTTACTTTGATTGAAAGTTCACCCATTTTTGTTCTAAAAACCGTTCCCTCAACTCCAACAAGATCGCCTAAATCAGCAGAATTAAAAATTTGGTAGGCCTCTTCACCGACTGCATCCTGTCTGACATAAATTTGGATTTGTCCTGTTAAATCTTGAATATGCGCAAATCCTGCTTTTCCTTTTCCACGTTTGGTCATAATACGGCCCGCAAGGCGGACAGAATCTGTTTTTCCTTCAAGCTCTTCTTGTTCTAAACTGCCGTATTGTCCTTGTACATCATTTGCGGTATGGGTCCGCTCATAACGCTTTCCAAATGGGTCAATGCCACTCTCTCTCATTTCTGCCATTTTTTCGCGTCTGACCATTAATTGGTCATTTAATTCTTCCTGACTCATGTTTAATCAACTCCAATATTTCTAAATATGTAATCGCCAGTGATTCCGCGTGGACATTTTTTCACATACTATATTATTTTACACAAAATCAAATGTATAGACATCAAAAATGTTGAAATAAATAAAACTGCCAGTTTTCCTCTGGCAGTTTCATTCCTAAAGTCATTATAGGTATTAGGCAATTCGCTGTCAAATTGCGGAGATTAACCAACAATCGCTTGATCATGGTCTAATTCTCTTGCTTCCACATCAGCCACTAGATCATTTAAGACCCCGACCAATTGATCACGGGTAATACATTCGTTAACCGCATTGCGTGCATTTGCATTGCCCCGGATTCCCTTTAAGTACCAAGCGGCATGCTTTCGCATTTCCCGAACAGCAATATGCTCATTTTTAAGGGCAATCAGGCGGTCTAAATGAAGGATGCAAACATCAATTTTTTCGCGCACAGGCTGTTCACCCATCAGTTTTCCGGTTTCTAGGTATTGAACAGTGCGGTAAATCATCCATGGATCTCCAAGCGCTGCCCGGCCGATCATAACACCGTCAACACCGGTTTCATCAAGCATTCTTTTTGCATCCTGTGGTGTCTTCACATCTCCGTTGCCGATAACCGGAATGTCGATGGATTGTTTCACTTCCTTAATAATATCCCAATTGGCCGTTCCTTCATACATTTGGACGCGTGTGCGGCCATGGAGGGACACAGCCTTTCCTCCGGCACGTTCAACGGCTTGGGCATTCCGGACGGCATATATATGGTCTTCATCCCAGCCCATACGCATTTTAACGGTAACCGGCTTTTCCACTGCATCCACTACCGCGGACACCATTTCATAAATTTTATTAGGGTCCAGCAGCCATTTTGCGCCTGCATCACATTTTATGATTTTTGGAACTGGGCAGCCCATGTTGATATCAATAATATCGGCGTTCGTATTTTGATCCACAAATTTAGCTGCCTCAACAAGGGTTTTCTTTTCACCGCCGAAAATTTGCAAGCTTAGCGGTTTTTCACGCTCATCTATATAGAGCATGTTCATCGTCTTTTCGTTTTTGAAAACAATCCCTTTGTCACTGACCATTTCGGCACAAACCAGTCCTGCCCCGAACTCCTTTACCGTCAAACGGAATGCAGAGTTGCAAACACCGGCCATCGGCGCTAAAACCACCGGATTTTTCATTTCGATATTCCCGATTTTTAACAATGATTACCCTCCCATCTTTTGTTAGTTATCTTTAGGTGTTAAATCATCAAGACTTATATTTAAGCACGAAGCTATTTTACTTAGCAAATCTTCTCCAGGAAGTCGGTTTCCTCTCTCAATTTCTCCTAAAATGGAAACTGATACACCTAGTTTTTTTGAAAAGCCTTCTTGGGTATACCCCTTTAGTTTCCGATAAGCTCGGATACGTCTCCCCCATTTTTCCGCTTCCATATTCGGACTCCTTCTTTAGGTAATGTAATAAACCATGGTGTAAGCTGTTCTTTTTCGAACATCCGTAAATCAGGATTTAACTCCAATAATGGCACCATCACAAATGCCCGTTCGAGCATTCGCGGGTGTGGAACAATCAGCTTCTCCGATTCAATATTTTCTTGGTTATAAAGGAGAATGTCAAGGTCAATCGTCCTTGGACCCCATCTTATTGCCCTTTTTCTTCCAAGTTCTGTTTCTATTAAAAGACACCGGTCAAGCAATTCAAACGGATTCAAGTCGGTGGTTACCTTGATAACCATGTTTAAAAATAAATCCTGGTCTTCGTAGCCAACCGGGTCGGTTTCGTATACAGAGGAGTAATTTACCAGCCGAATTTCCTTATTGCCTGTCAGATGGCGAATGGCACTCGTCATATTCTCATAACGGGTTCCAACATTTGAGCCAAGTGCAATAAATGCTGTGTTTGACACTTTTATCTCCTCCTTGTAATTTCTACCGCTACAAAGTTGTAGTGGCCTGGGATTGGCGGGTCAGGTTTGATGACTTTAACGGTTACTTCTGACACCGGGTGAAACCTCTCAAGGACACCGGAGGCAATCGCTTCCGCCACCGCTTCCACTAATTTTCTGGGTTTCCCTTCCACAACTTCCTTGCATAGTTGATAAAGTTCACCGTAATTAACGGAATGTTTCAAGTCATCAGTTTCTCCTGCTTTTTTTAAATCTGTCGAGACGGTCAAGTCGACATTAAACCGCTGTCCGAGAACGTTCTCTTCAGGAAAAACACCATGATAGCCGTAAAATTGCATTCCTGACACATAGATTTTATCCAATTGATTCACCTTTCCCCATTAAGGTATCCATCATTCTGGCCATCCGGCTCATTTCCTTGACATCGTGCACCCGGACCATCTGACAGCCTTTTTGAATGCCATAACATATTGTGGCCCCGGTACCTTCCATTCGTTCTGTTACCGGCAGATCCAAAGCCTCGCCAATCATTCGTTTACGGGAAACGGCCAACAGCACCGGATAGCCGAGCATAACAAGCTTGTCCAAATTTCGCATCATGAGCAGATTTTCTTGATAGTTCTTGGCAAACCCGATACCCGGATCCAGAATAATATTTTCATCTTTTACCCCGGCTTTTTTTACTAACGCAATACTTTCGTAAATGTCGTTCAGTACATCCCGGACAAATTGACCATAATGTTGGTCGCGCCTATTATGCATTAAGATAATGGGAACATCAAGCTCAGCGGCGACGGAAGCCATTTTATCATCAGCCTTGGCCCCCCAGATGTCATTAATGATATGGGCACCAGCTTTAATAGCCTGTTTCGCCACTTCAGACTTATATGTATCAATCGATAAAGGAACGTGAACATGCTTTTTCAGTTCTTCAATCACCGGTACAATCCGCTCAATTTCCTCTTCATCGGAGATTCTCGTATAGCCTGGCCGTGTCGATTCCCCGCCAATGTCAATCATATCGGCTCCGTCTGCCACCATTTGTTTCGCATGCTCAATGGCTTTATCCATTTGGTCGTAGTTTCCCCCATCTGAAAAGGAATCCGGGGTGACGTTTAGGATTCCCATGATAATGGTTTTATTCATATAATTTAAAGCATACGGGCCGCAGCGGATTTGTTCTTGAGCCTGTTTCATTGGTTACCCCCCTATGCAAAGTTCATCTCTCTTATCATACAGGAAAATCGATTGGTTTTCCTAATTTGCACATAAGAAAAGCGCAAGCGCCCTGTTCAGCGCACGACAAACCTAGAGAGCTCCAACTGAGATAAGGTGAAACTTCATTCAGCGAGCGTTTTACTCGTTGATTGTTAGTTGAACCAATCGGGTTCTTACGGGCAGTTGAGAATCTACTGCCCGTTGAACAGGATAAAGGAAACACGAAGGGCGAAGCGCATTCGTGCTTGACTTATCGTAGGGTGGAGACCGAAGGCGTCACGTCGCTAGGGCGCTGGAGCTAGACCATTCTAAAGTTCAAAAATTTTATACTTATCCACTAAAAAAGGCCCGGCGGGAGCCAGGACCTTTTGTGTGTATTATTCAGCATCGTATTGGTAAAGTGGAGTACTTAGATAACGTTCGCCGTTATCTGGAATGATAGCAAGTACTTTTTTGCCTTTACCAAGTTCCTTTGCAACCTTTAATGCAGCAGAAATAGCAGCCCCTGAAGAAATTCCGCCTAGTATGCCTTCTTCTCTTGCCGCACGGCGGGAAGCTTCGAAAGCTTCTTCTGTTGAAACTTGAATCACTTCATCGTAAATATTGGTATTAAGTGTATCAGGAACGAATCCTGCACCTAAACCTTGCAATTTGTGAGGACCTGGTTTGCCGCCTGAAAGAACAGGTGAATCTTTAGGTTCAATTGCATAAATTCTAACATTAGGGAATTTTTCGCGGAGAACACTTCCCGCACCGGAGATTGTTCCACCTGTACCAATTCCTGAAACAAATGCATCTAGGCCATCCATTTGCTCGGCAATCTCTTTACCAGTCGTTCTGCGGTGAACTTCTGGGTTAGCTTCATTTTTGAATTGCTGTGGCATAAAATAGCCGTTTTCTGAAGCCAGCGATTCTGCCTTAGCAATGGCACCTTTCATTCCTTCTGGACCTGGTGTCAAGACAAGCTCTGCACCATAGGCACGCAATAGGTTACGTCTTTCTAAGCTCATTGTTTCTGGCATCACGAATACAGCTTTATAACCTTTAGCTGCTGCAACCATTGCAAGACCGATTCCGGTATTGCCGCTGGTAGGCTCAATAATCGTGCTTTCGCCCGGCTTGATGAGACCTTTCTCTTCAGCTGCTTCGATCATTGCTAAACCGATCCGGTCTTTTACACTGCTGCCAGGGTTAAAATACTCTAGCTTTAAATAAACTTCTGCGCTGTTTTCATCTACTATCCTGTTTAATTTAACAATTGGTGTTTGACCGATTAATTCGGTAACTGAATTTGCAACACGAACCATAATGGCACCTCTATTCCGAGTATTTTTATTGGATTTATATAGAATTTATCAGTTTTCCCCTTGTTTTGTCAATCTATTTGTATCAGATTTCCTAAATAATTTGAAAAAATTTCAAAAAGAAAATCCTTGTTAAATTTGGCTGCTGATTGCGGTGAAAGCCGCTCTTTTTAAATAACAACAGGAACCATTAACCTAACCAAAAGAAAAACACAGAAATCAAACCTGTGTTTATTGTTCGTCTTTTGCATTGCCGTAAAACCAGTCCACTTTGGCTGCATCCCAGAGGGTATCTGCCGAAGCGGGGGAATTCATCTGTTCAAGGGCGATTTGCCGGCGAATCTGGTTTTTTACATCTTTAAAAGAATACGTCTTGCCGCTCATTTTCCCTTCCAATTTTACTATTGCGTAACCTTGGTCGGTTTTGATTGGCCCGCCATAGCCGCCTTTTTTCAACTTCTTTGTTGTCGCAATATAGCTGCCGGGATAGAGCTCGTCATCCTTTGTAATATAACCTATATCCCCGCCTTCATTTGCAGAAAATTCATCGATGGAACGCTCCATGGCTAATGCCGAGAAGCTCGACCCCTGTTTCAATTCCCTGATAGTCTTCTCTGCCTCTTGCTTAGTCTTTACCACAATATGCGACAGATGAAAGGCTTCGGGCACATTATATAAGTCTTTATTTTTCTCATAATAACTTTTTATCTCTTTTTCAGTGACAATCGCATCTTTGGTTAGTATTTCTTCGAGGAGCAAACTGTTTTTGATTTGCTCCTTCCACTTTTTTTCGGAAGGATAATTTTTTTGGTTAAAGGAATCATTGGTTGCCTGAAGCAGCCGATATTCACGGTTGACTTCTGAATCAGCAACCGTAATATGATATTTTTCAGCCAATTCCTGAACTACCTTTTGGTCTACCATATCCTTTAATACATCTTTTCCATATTTGGTTTCAAGCTCGTGAAGCCAATCCTGTCTTGTGATCTTCTGGCCGCCTATGGTCGCCACAGCCTCATTGCCCGCCGCGGTCCCGGAAGCATCTGTCTCTCTGGAGAGAAAAAAGGTAACGGTCAAACAATTGAGCACAACGAGCCCGGCAATTACCATCAAAAGCTGCTTCTTCCCCAAACTTTTCTCCTCCACCGGAAAATGTTATTTTGCCTCTTCCTTTAGCTTTTCTAATTCTTCCTTGGTGAACAAGTATTTTTCATTACAGAAGTGACAATGGGCCTCTGCCTGTCCGTCTTCTTCAATCATGGCCGAGATTTCTCCGGCACCTAGCCCAATGATGGCATCCGCGAACCGTTCTTTAGAACAGGTACATTGGAAACTTACGGGCATGGTCTCTATGATTTTTACATTTTCCTTATCAAACAATCTCTCCAATATTTGTTCAGGGCTTAAACCTTGTTCAATTAGTTTGGAGACAGGCGGAATGGCTTTTAATTTTTCTTCCAATCGGTTGATAACCTCATCATCAGTTCCCGGCATGATTTGTAAAATAAACCCTCCAGCCGCCAAAATCGTATCATCCGGATTAACCAGTACCCCCACACCTACAGATGATGGTGTTTGCTCTGAGACCGCAAAGTAATAAGTGAAATCTTCCCCTAACTCCCCTGATACAAGCGGAACCTGGCCGGAAAAGAAGTCACGAAGGCCGATATCCTTAACAACCGCCAATAATCCGTCGGTTCCGACCGCGCGGCGAACATCCAACTTGCCATGTTCATTATGTTCAAAATCAACTTGAGGGTTGCCCACATAACCACGGACCTCACCTTTGGCGTTACTGTCGACAATAATGGCCCCAAGTGGTCCGCCTCCGTTGATTTTAATCGTTAACTTTTCGTCCCCTTTCAGCATGGCCCCCATCATGACCCCCGCGGTCATCGTGCGGCCAAGTGCCGCTGATGCGGTCCGCCATGTCTGGTGGCGCCGTTGCGCCTCACTTACTGTCTCGGTTGTACAGGTTGCATAAGCCCTGATGCTCCCATTAAAAGCAAGTGCCTTCACTAAGTAATCCTTCATTCTTATACCCCTTTCTCGTTGCTACTCTTTAGCGTATCCATGTTCCGGGTATAGATAAGCTGCAAACCTTTTAATGTTAAAAACGGATCCACGACATCAATCACAGTTGATTCTTGTGCAATTAAGCTGGACAGGCCCCCTGTGGCAATGACGGATGGCTTCTTTTTGCTTTGTTCAATCATTCTTTTCACGATGCCCTCAACTTGTCCAACGTAGCCGTAAAGAATGCCCGCTTGCATGGCAGACACAGTATTTTTGCCAATCACGCCGCCTTCAGGACGGGCGATTTCAATCCGTGGCAATTTAGCGGCCCGGGAGTAGAGCGCTTCCGTTGAAATCCCGATACCTGGTGCGATTGCGCCACCCAAGTACTGCCGGTCATCATTAATATAGCAATACGTGGTAGCCGTGCCAAAATCCACGATAATCAGCGGACTGCCGTACTCGTGAATAGCCGCAACCGCATTGACGATCCGGTCCGCTCCCACCTCTTTTGGATTATCATATTTTATGTTTAATCCGGTCTTGATACCTGGGCCAACAACCAACGGTTTAATATGAAAGTACTTCTGGCACATTCTTTCCAATGCGAACATGATGGGCGGAACCACCGAGGAAATAATAATCCCGTCAATATCGGAAAAGGATAACCCGGAGAAGTCAAACAGTGATTTGACATTCATGCCAAACTCATCTTCAGTCCGGTGGCGGTTCGTCTCTACCCGCCAATGATGTTTCAAAAGCTCCCCTTCATACACCCCAAGGACAATATTGGTATTCCCTACATCAATTACGAAAATCACATCTATCACTCACTTTTACGATATATTCTTCTGCACATGGCAACATAATACCATACTATAGGTGCGGATGAAAAAAAAGAGTGCTTCATTAAGAAGCACCCTCATTTTATTTATAATCGATATCTTCAGGTGGGAGGTCCAAAATAGATTTTTCCTCTTCATCCTTTTTCTTGATTGTCACTTTTACATCATCATCTTTTTTAATATCTAATTTAACCGTTTCAAGCTCTGCTGGGTTTTCTGGAAGATGGCCTTTTTCAACCAAATAATGGATTTGCTCCGCATTCAATGTCTCCACTTCCAACAAGGTCTTGGCGATTAAATCTAGTTTTTCACGGTTTTCGGTAAGAATCTTTTTACATCTTTCATAAGACTCTTTTATGATCCGCTGGATTTCAAGGTCAATTTCATACGCAATGGCATCCGAATAGTTTTGCTCGTTATGAAGGTCACGTCCTAAGAATACTTGGCCGCCTTGATTTTGGCCAAACTGGAGCGGTCCAAGTTTCTCACTCATACCAAATTCGGTAACCATTCTGCGGGCAATTCCAGTAGCCCGTTGGAAGTCATTGTGGGCACCGGTACTAACCTCGCCAAATACAATTTCCTCCGCCACACGTCCGCCGAGCAAGCCGACAATCTTGTCAAGCAATTCCGGTTTGGTCATGAAATAACGGTCTTCCCTCGGAAGCATTACCGCATAACCGCCTGCTTGGCCTCGCGGTACGATGGTCACTTTATGCACCATGTCCGCCTCATCAAGAATGAGGCCAATGACGGTGTGACCGCCTTCGTGGAATGCCACAATTCTTCGCTCTTTTTCAGAGATGACCCGGCTCTTTTTAGCAGGCCCTGCAATAACGCGGTCGGTTGCTTCATCAATATCAACCATTTCAATTTTCTTCTTATTTTGTCTTGCGGCAACTAATGCTGCTTCATTCAATAGGTTCTCCAAATCAGCGCCTGAGAAGCCTGGTGTACGCATTGCAATATTTTTTAGGTTAACTGTTTCATCCAAAGGTTTGTTGCGGGCGTGTACTCTAAGTACTGCCTCACGGCCATTGACATCCGGACGGTCAACCGTAATCTGGCGGTCAAAACGGCCTGGACGCAATAACGCTGGATCTAAAATATCCGGACGGTTAGTAGCCGCAATAATAATTATTCCTTCATTGGCTCCGAAGCCATCCATTTCAACTAACAATTGGTTTAAGGTTTGCTCACGCTCATCATGACCGCCGCCTAAACCTGCCCCACGCTGACGTCCAACGGCGTCAATCTCATCTATAAAGATGATACACGGAGCATTTTTCTTGGCATTTTCAAATAAATCACGGACACGGGATGCACCAACACCAACAAACATTTCCACGAAATCGGAACCGCTGATGGAGAAGAATGGAACGCCTGCCTCACCAGCAACTGCACGGGCAAGCAAGGTTTTACCTGTTCCTGGAGGTCCCACAAGCAGGACACCTTTTGGAATCCGCGCCCCTAGTTCAGAGAATTTGCGCGGGTCTTTTAAGAACTCAACAACCTCGACTAGTTCGGCTTTTTCTTCGTCTGCACCTGCTACATCTCTAAAACGAACTTTTTTCTTATCATCGTTATAGAGTTTTGCTTTGGATTTGCCGAAGTTCATGACCCGGCTGCCGCCGCCTTGAGCTTGGTTCATCAGGAAGAAAAATAATATAAAAATAATCACAAACGGAATAATGGATGTGAAGAAAGTAACCCAGCCGCTAGTTTCTTTTGCAGGCATGATTTCCACTTTTGAATCCGATTGGTTAATACGTTCAATGATTTGTTCACTGTTTGGAACATATGTGATAAACTTTTTACCACTTTCAACATCTTTATCGAGTTGACCGCGGACTTCAAAAACGCCCCGATCTGGCTGCATTGAAAATGTATCGACTTCATTGTTTTCCAAATGGGCAATGAACTCATCATAATTAATATGATCAGTAGCTTCATTACTTCCGTTAAAGAAACTTACAACACCAATAATGACTAAAAATATCAATAAATAAAAGATGGTATTACGGAAGATCCGATTCATCTCTTACCTCCTCCCACTTAAACAAACTATACTAAATAGTATCATAGAAAATCTTGTTAATTCAAGGAATTGCTCTTACTGCAATAACTTAAGAAATGTCTCCAAAATGCTTAAAAAACTTCTTGTTTATAGCTATGGCTTAAATATTATTGCTGTATACTTCCGGCTTAAGAACACCAATATATGGAAGGTTTCGGTACTTCTCCATATAATCCAGCCCATAGCCGACCACGAACTCATCGGGCACGATAAAGCCGACATGATCCGCTTTGATTAGGCTCTTCCTTCCAGTAGGCTTATCAAGCAAGGTAACAATTTTAATCGATTTCGCTTTCCGGTAATGAAACAAATCGACCAAATAGCTTAAAGTTAAACCGCTGTCGATAATGTCTTCAATGATTAAAATATCTCTTCCTTCCACTGACGTATCCAAGTCTTTGAGGATTTTTACTTCCCCTGTAGAAACCATGGCATTTCCGTAGCTGGAAACATCCATAAAATCCATTTCCAGATAACAATCCATCCGCTTTAACAAATCCGCCATAAACGGCATGGCCCCTTTAAGGACACCTATTGCAAGCGGGAAGCGGTCATGATACTCTTCCGTTAACTGAGCGGCCAACTCCTTTATCTTTTGTTGTATTTCTTCTTCTGAAACTAAAACCTTTTCAATGTCCTGGTTCATCATTAAATGTCCCCCTAGAAGTTGATTCCTTCTCATAAGTGAGTTGTATATATGGTCGTGATGCTGTTTCCAATCCTTCATATGAAGACTTTTTCAGGCCTGGAAGCCAAAGAATGCAGTTATCTTTGTCCGTAATGACAGGCCATGTATCCCGGTCATGAAGCGGAATCTTTTGGTCAATAAAGATATCTTTTAACTTTTTTGACCCTTTCATTCCTTTTAACGTCATTCGGTCCCCATTTTTTCGAGTTCGAATGATCAGCGGCCAATTTACAGAGTCTGAATGAAACAATGCTGAATGAGAGCGTGTGGCGGGAGGTATTCCGTTTCCCGGCTTTATATGAATCGTTGATCCATTTGGCAGAGACACCGTTCCAGGTCCGTCTATTTCAAAACAATACTCTTCGGACTTTTCTGTCCTAAACCGAAAGGATAATTCGCTGTATGATCGGCTAACGATTAAGCCTTTGGGCAAATCCAGTCTCCCCGATGGCCCGCCATGCCGGATTAAGTAAAAAACATCGTCGATATGTACAGCAGAAAGATCACCTGCAGATTCTTTATAAAGATAGTTTAATATTAGTTGAATCCCTCGCCTTTGTAAAGGAGAAGGCATTGCAGAAAAACGTTCTATATCAATGATAATTTGCTGTTCTTGCCTGTTTTTCATTACTGTATTCAATTGTTGGACAGTTAATTCCTGAAGATATTTTTCATCAGCCTGCAAATCTTCGCTGAACCGTTGAAAATTATCATGGACATGCGGGTTTTCCTTCTTTAGAAACGGAATAACGTGATGCCGAAACCGGTTCCTGGTATAAACAGCTTCCAAATTGCTTGGGTCGATTCTTGGGGTCAAGTGATGCCGCAGGCAATAATCCTCTATTTCTGCTTTGGTTAAACATAAAAACGGGCGGAATAGCAAGCCCCCGGCAAACGGCCGGGAAAACGGGATTCCTGCCCGCGCCAGCCCAGTGCTGCCCCTGGTTAGCCTCATCAATACAGTTTCCATCTGATCATCACCATGATGGCCAAGCGCCAAATAGGAGCAGTGGTATTTCTCCATCACCTGCCGGTAAAATTGATACCGGACTTCCCTTGCTGCTGTCTCGGCACTTTTCCCCTCCGCCTCCATGATTTGCGGAACATTTACCTGAATCATTTCAAAAACAACCCCGTGTTCCGCACAAAAACTTTTGACAAAGATGGCATCCTCGAAGGACTCCTGGCCGCGAAACATATGGTCAACATGAGCCGCCACAATCTCGAGGTTCCATATTTCCCTCTGTTTGATAAAATAATGCAGCAGTGCCAAAGAATCCGGTCCTCCTGACACCCCAACTACCACTTTACTGTTTTCAAGCGCAAATAAATGACGTCTAAGAAAAGACCTGACCTTTGCTTCTAACATTTAAGATGCACTCTTTCTAATAAATTTTCCAATTACGTTACTCCATTCAGACAAATGGTGTTATTTTACCCCCAGGCCAATTTTCAAAGCCCGGTTATTATTGTGTTCTACTATACGATTTATAGGAAAATAAGTTTCAACATTTTTAAAGTAATTTCAAAAAAATATACCCGCCATAGATTAGCCCCAGGACAGCCGCGATAATGAAGGTTTCCTTCCAGTTGCCTTTTTTCTTTTTTTTACGGTAAGCTTGCCTGCTGGGGGGCTGGCTTGCTGTGCCAGGCCGATTCGGCTTTTGATTTACACCCGTACCGCGCGGGCTGTTGGCGCCTCCGCCAGGACGGGCACTTGCGCCAGAGGTGGCAGGCTGCCCCGCTGTTTCCCGTTTTGTTATTATCTGCAGCAAATCCTGTCTCATTTGCTTAGCCGAAAGGTAACGCCCCTCTAAAGCTCGTGTGATGACTTTCTCATATGGGTGCAATTCCTGCTTTTGCCTGAGGGCCTCTGTTAATTGTGCCATTCCCCCTTTTTGTTTGGCAAACCGATTCGGATAAGCCGTATTTATCATGATCATGGCACAAGCGAACAGGTCATATGAGGGTTCAGCTTTGCGTGAGCCGAGCCCCCAGTAACCGCGGTCATAAAACTCGGTAAACTCTTTTATGGCCCTGCCCTGAATGGTCGTCCCGCCAACATCAATACATCTTACAGCGGGAGGGGGGCCAGTGACAATTAAGTTTTCCGGTTTTAAATCGCCGAATACCCAGCCGTTTTCATGGAGTTGGGCCAGGTCATTTAACAGCTGCAAGAACACTACAGGCAGCCACGACTTTCCTTTCTGCTGGAGGAATGAAAGCAAGTCGGGGCCTTGAAGATATTCCATTACATAAAAAGAAAACTTTTCGGTGCCGGTTTGCCAATCGTCCACATCAAGCAAAGAAGGCCCAAGGGAAGACCCCTGGACCTTTGCAAAGGATTTTAGTACGTTTACCTCCGACGTGATAGACATACTATTATCGCTCATTTTTAATGCGGCTTGACGGCTGCCGTACTTTACAAGGTAGACCACCCCATTGGCTCCATATCCAAGTTCCTTAACCATTGTATACTGGTTGTGATGCCATTTTCCGGCCACAACCGTACCCGGCTTTATTTTATACCGACTCTTCAAAGAATGATTCATCATCATCTGACAGCAAGCTCCTTACACTTCGCTTTTCATTAAAGGACGACAGGGCGGCGCGAATTGCCGGACCCGTTGGGGTGATTCCTCCAGTCGACAGTTTGGAAAACACACTTGTCAAAGATTGTAGATTTGGCGTCCAGTCCAGCAATATTTCGACATCATTTCTTTTCCCGGGAAATGCATAAACAGAAAACTGATTTCCCCCGGTCCTGGCATTTAAACTAAGGGAAAGGTCCAACAGGGCCTCCTTTACTGTCGGAAGCTTGTGCTTCATGCTGGCGCTTGTATCGACAAGAACCAACACCTCCAATTCGACAGTTTCCCCGAGTTCATCGACAACCTCCATCACTTCGCCCCGTTTTTCCGGCGGCAGGTCTTCCATCGATTGCGAACGGCCGAGAATTTGCTGCAGCTCACGATTGACGACTCCTTGTATCGTCTGGTTCATTGCTTTGCGGGTCACCATTTGGACGGTCTGTGAGAGCTGCTGGGCATAGACAATCTGGCTGACTCCTCCGCCCGACATGGCGATTCCTTCAATTTCGGTCATTCCTTTTTCATCTATGACGTCATGCTCCATCACTCCAATGACATTCACGGTAATCCCTTGCTCTCTGGCAAGAGCGGCCATGGCAATTGGATCCTCACCCTGATTGGAACAGCCATCGGTTATCAATAAAACTTGCCTTATCTTCCCGGTATTCATATTTTTCTCCCTCCACATCCGTTGTATTGGTACCATTTTCGACGGAATGAAAGGTATTTATACATAAACAGCCGGCAAGCGGTGCAAATTAAGCCTTTATGCCCTGCGCCTTTTCTGCACGGGGATACTCGCCCATTTGGGGGTATTGTGCTTGATTTTTGCGACCATGACGGTCATATCATCATGAATGATATCCGACATTGATCTTATAACTTCCTCCAAGATCAAATCCGCCACTTCCTGCGGGTCATCCGTTTCCAACTCAATCAGTTTTCGTTTCATCCATAAATCATAATTTTCCACATGTTTAGGTCCCTCAAAGACCCCGTCGCTCATCATAATTAATAAATCACCTGCTTTTAGTTGTTCGCTCACCACATCCACTTCAAATTCCTGGAGAATCCCCATTGGCAAATTGCTGGCGGAAATCTTAATAATTTTCTTTCCACGTTTAATAAAGCTAGGAGTGGATCCAATTTTGAGGAATTTCGCTGCGGCATTTTTCAGGTCAATCATAGCCAAGTCCAATGTAGAAAATATCTCATCTGTAGTCCGTAATGAGAGGATAGAATTAATGGATTTTATCGCAATTTTTTCTTCAATCCCTGTTTGCAGGATTTTTTGTAATAGAAGCAAGGTCTCTTCACTTTCATAATGGGCACGTTCCCCATTCCCCATGCCATCACTTATGGCAATGGCCAACTTTCCCAAGCCCAATTCAATGGTGGAATGGCTGTCACCGGACACCAATCCGCCATCCTTTGCGGCGTGGGCAATACCCGTTTCCACAACATAGGCCTTGGAGGAACGGAAAACGGCATGGCAAAATCCATTGGGGTATTTGGCGCATTCCTCATGTTTGACAATGATCGTTTCCCCCACTATATCCGAGAGCATTGGGGCAATTAGTTTCTCGCATTCACCACGGCCGTGACAAAACGGAACGGCCATTTCAATGTCGACGTTTCCCGGTTCCAAACTATAAATCTCTACATTCTCTATATGGATTCCAAAGCCTTGGAGAGCTTCCATGACTTGTTCTTCCTGTTTATAATAGTTTTCCCGCTCACGCTGGATTTCCTCGGCAAAGTTATTCATCACTTCCGAAACGCCCAATAACTGGTCGGCAACCAGTTTCCTGCTTTCTTGAACCTTTTTCTTTAATTTTTGATTGGCTTGATAAAAAGTTAATTCCTGCCCAATCGTTTCATATACCTTTTTCGGCCTTGAACAGAGTTTTTCCCATTCCCTGGTCAGCCTCAAGGAAATGTTCCCATCATTCCGGTCCATTTCATGAATAATTTCCTCCATGCAAGCATAGGTTGTATGGAAGTTCTTCGCCCAGCATTGTTCCTTTTTAAAACAGGTTTGGCACGTCCGTTCGGTGACATGGCTCATAAAGTAATCCATTTCCCGTTCCGATTCATTTTCCACAGGTTCACTGTCGATTTGGGAAAAGCTCTTGGATAAGGCATGGAATACATTCGAGAATTGCGAGACCCGCTGGGCGGTCACATCGCGCATTTTCCGCATGAATTTTTGCTGTTCCGCCGTGTACTCAGGGGTACCTGGAATATATTTGGCCAATCGGGAAGTAAGAGCCTGAGGCGTCAAGAGAAACAGAAGAATAGCTGCTCCGGATTCCATTACGGCCATTTTTAAGGATCCGCCACCTTCTCCATACATTCCGATCAATAGTGTCGCGATCATCAAACCGATGGAAACCCCGATTTTTCTCCCTTCCTTCATCAACCCCCCCAATACCCCTGAAAAAGCCAGCAAACTCATTTGATAAAAATTGGACACACTTGCAAGGCTGAAGATTAGCCCGGTGACCACTCCCACCGTCGAGCCAATTGTCGCACCGCCAATAAACGCGAAGACTAGCACCAAATATCGTGACATAATATGTTCAAGCGATAGGTCTTCAATTTTCCAGCCAATCGTTCCTGTCAAAATCGATGCCAGCAAAATGATAATGCAAACAATCTCTTCTGTTTTTAGTAATTGCCTTCGCTTATGAAACGTGACCAAAGGGATGCTTTGCAGAAAAATCATCGTCAGGATAAAAGCAAGACTTGCTTGGACACCGGCCATCATCCCGTCATATAGTGTCAATTGTTCCGATAGAATCATAGCCTCCACTAACTTGCTGACTCCTAATACTGCACCCACCAGGTATGGCAACGTTCTCATTCCATTAACCAGCCATTTCTTGCTGATTTGATAGATGAGCATAAAACCGAAACATACGATAAAAGTAAACGCGGCATTTGCAAGTGACAGTGTTACCGCACCAGAAATTAATCCAATTAAGGCAAGCGGTGCCTTATCTCTTTTGATCAGATAGACAGAGGCAAAAAAGGGCAGACTAAACGGAGTAAGCTTTGCGAGAATCAAGGCTCGTCCAAGCAGGAATCCAACCATTAACAACAAGACCCCTTTTTTAATAAAAAAGGTTTCCAGCAGCGATTGAACTTTTTTCAAGCCCTTGCTGAAATCCGGTTTCGATGATTGAAGATTAACATCGCTAATAGGTTCAATCAGACTTTGTTCTACCTTTTCCATGTTCACACTCCCCATCTTGTATCTATTGACAACTATTATAAATTTGCTAGATTTAAAAGTTTGTCAAATTAGTGAACGCGGGAGTGAAAATCATTCGACTGAATCCTCTATATTTATTCAAATAATCAGAACTATCCCGAATTGCCGCCGGGACAATCAAATGATATTGGCATGTTTTAAGCTATTTTGTATGTTTCCTGCCGGGAATAAGAAAAGCGCAAGCGCCCTAATCAGCGCACGACAGGCCTCCTCCAAAAAGCTAACGCTTTTTGTTCCTGCGATGCTTATGCTCCCCAAGCAACTAACTGAATAGGCTTCATCGGCTTTGCGACGAGCTGAACAGCCGCTTCCTTGAATAATCTTTGGCGCAGGAGCAGAAGGCGCATTCGTGCTTGACTTATCGTAGGGCGCTGGAGCTAGCCCATTCACAAGGTCAAAAGTTTTATACTTTCTTATCTTTTAACAAAAAAAGACAAGTCCTAAAGACTTGTCTTTCATCTATTAAAACCAAGTAATCCTTGCGTTATCCATATAAATAATAGCAGCAAGTTAACCTCGTCTAGCACCTCTTCCGCCGCGCTTCGACTCCGTATTTCTCTTCAAGGAAGATAAACGATCTTCGCTATCCTTTAGGAAACGAGCCATTTTCGATTCGAAAGTTTCTGGCTTATTATTATTACGGTCATTTGCCCTTCCTTGACGCGGACGTTGTGAATGGGAATGTTTTCGTTGTTCTGATTCGGGTCTATCCTTTGCCTTTTTTATGGATAGTCCAATCTTTCCATCATTCTCGACGTTAAGGACTTTAACCTCTACTTGATCACCGACTTTTAAATGATCATTGATGTCCTTTACATAATTGTCCGCAACCTCACTAATGTGGACGAGTCCCGTTGAACCATCCGGCAGCTCCACAAACGCTCCAAAATTAGTAATTCCTGTTACCTTTCCTTGTAACTTGCTGCCTACTTCAATTGACATAAAAAAAACGTTCCTCCTTAGAAATATAAAAAATCATACTTACTATATATTATACAGAATGGGAAAATTAAGTGTCAATAACACGGCTATTTGGTTGTTTTTTCCTTCTTATCATCTGGAATACTGAAAATAATTTCATTTTGGTCGGAGAAAAAGTATTCCTTTCTGGCAAGCTTCGCGATATAATCATCATCATTTAATTTGACGATGTCTTCCTTTAATATCGCCTGCTGTTTTTTTAAATCGGCAAGCTCACGGGAGAGCTTTTCCTTTTGGGCAACCTTCACTTCAAACTTGGCTGTTTGGGAAAGGTAACTGGAGATCATCAAGTACGATAGTACGCTGGCAATAACAAAAAACAGGGAAAGCCTTCTGATTAACAGCTTTCTTTTTCTGGCTGAGGCAATTTCCGCATATTCCTGCTGCTTGGCATAGTCTGTCTCCATTTTGGATACAGTTCGTCGTTCAGCTCCCATTTATCCTTAATCCTTCCTGCTATTTTTTTCGTTTCCATTTTCCCAGTATCGTACTAATATAATTCCTGATTCTCTCAAAATTTCCTGCCGTTTTATTATATAACTTCTCGACGGATTTTTTAAGGCTTTTCGGCAAAAGTTTCCAAAAAATTAATAATATTCTAGTTATCACGTTGAATATGATTTTCAGAATCCATAATACTATCTTCCAAATAAGATTGACAAGGGATAGAAGCCCCCTGCCAATGGATAGAAGGATAATCACAATCAATTGAATGAGGCCGGTAATCGGTTTAAAAACTAACAGAATAAATGTATCGCGCAGGAAACGGGCAATTGAAATCACGGTTTGAATCAATATTTCCAGCAGCCGAAGATAGATGCCTTTGAACAGGCTTTGATAGGCAGCGAATCCGCAAAGCAGGGCTATAAAAATATAAAACCGCAGTTCGCCATTATTGGCCAAAAATAAAGCATAAAAAATAAGCAGGGCTTGGATTGTCCAAAAAAGAAGATCGTTTATGAAGACAATCCAAGACTTTCTTTTTGGGCGTTTCAAAAAACGCTGGTACGTATCTAGCAAAGCCCCAAATAGGGAGCCCATTCCAATCATGGAGAGCATCGTTAAAAATTGCGTGGAAAGGCTCATCGGAACAACTTGCTAAAGAACCCTTTAGCCTTCTCCCCATGATTTTCATCCAAATAGACCAGATCATATATTTTCCCCTTGATTGAAACGACCCCTTTTTCCACATCAAGGTTTTTCATTTGCAGATTTTGCCCCTTAATGGCTAAGAACCCCATCGTTGTTTCCAGCAGAAATTCTTCATTGTCAAAGCTTTCTACTTGCTTCACACCGGAAATTTCAAGAAGTTTTCTTCCTCTCATGATGACGTCATGGTCTGGAATACTACTTTTCGATGAATTCGTTTCGTAATATTGACTCATTCCTCATCCCTCACAATCCTTTGTACAACCATTCTGTACATACTATGTGAGGGCTGGATAAATTAGAACATCTCGTTATTGTTCCTCTTGGTAATTTACCCTTTCTTCTTTTAAAACGGTATACATCTCGGCCGCCTCTTCCTTCCGGGTCGTTTCCTGAATCCGCTCAATTCTGACCGTGACTCTTCTTTGACCAAGGCGAAGCGTCAGTTCATCCCCCACTTTGACTGTGG
This sequence comes from Neobacillus camarae, assembly GCF_054950115.1. NCBI lineage: Bacteria > Bacillati > Bacillota > Bacilli > Caryophanales > Bacillaceae > Neobacillus > Neobacillus camarae. Next base: position 20,065 of record NZ_JBUCKX010000002.1, read on the forward strand.
AACTGGCCTTTGCTTCCTTGCCATTGATCTCAATTCTCCCTTGATCGGAGACCTCTTTAGCCAACGTTCTTCTTTTGATAAGCCTTGAAACTTTTAAAAATTTATCTAACCGCATATCTAATACCTCCACAATCTAAAGACCTGAAAATTTTGCTTCGTCCCAGTAACGGTCCAATTCTTCAAGCGTAAAATCATCAAACGTTTTTCCGCTTTGATTCACTTTTTCTTCAATATACCGGAACCGGCGGATAAACTTCTCATTGGTGGCAAACAGCGCCTCTTCCGGATTAAGTTCCAAAAATCTGGCCACATTGACGAAAGCGAACAATAAATCGCCAAATTCCTGATTGGCCCGGTTGAACCCTTCCTCGGTGCCATCCAATTCAGCGATAAATTCCTGAAGTTCCTCTTTCACTTTCTCCAAAGCCGGCCCGATTTCCTTCCAGTCAAACCCGACATTCGCCGCTTTTTTTTGCAGTTCATAGGCCCGCAGCAAATTAGGCAGGGCAAGCGATATGCCGTCAAGGATAGACTCAGGAGTTTCATTCCCTTTCTCCTGCCGCTTGATTTCCTGCCAATTTTGCACCACTTCTTCGGCGCTGTCCGCTTTCACTTCCCCAAACACATGCGGATGCCGACGGATCATTTTGGCGGATATTCCTTCAATCACATCGTCGATGGTAAAGAACCCTTCATCCTCGCCAATTTGCGCGTGAAGCATGACTTGGAGCAATACGTCACCCAATTCCTCCACTAAATGATCAATATCCCCGCTGTCAATGGCATCGATGACTTCATAGGTCTCTTCAATCAGATATTTTTTTAACGATTCATGGGTTTGCTTTTTATCCCATGGGCAACCGTTCGGCCCGCGTAAAATCGCGATAATCTCGCGGAATTTCGTGAAGTTTTTCCATAGAATCGATTCTTCCTTGACCGGAGGCACATAAACAGAGGTGAGATTGTTGACAGTCATTTGACGGTCCAGTTCATATAAAGGCACCTTTTGAATAACCTCATCCTTACTGCCAGCTGCCGTGACAATTACCACGCCATAATCTTCGGGATACTTTTCCATTAACACCAGTTTGACGTCGGAGGCCACAAATTGGTCGTATACTTGACTGATGATGATATGCTGGTCCATTTGCAGCTGCCGAGGATGGATGTCCGTTCCATCCAACAGTTGAAAGCCTTCAACCGGGTCGACTTTTACCGAGATAAATAAGGCGTCAATAAAGCTTTGGCCGCCGCCTATTTTCACTTCAATCCCCTGTTTAGGTCCTTCTTCCAATAAAAGCTGCACAGTCCGTTCCGCTACAAGTGGATGGCCCGGAACCGCATAGATAAGGTCATTATCCTGTGATTTTTCCATTAGTGTACGGACAATTTCCTGATAAACCTCCTCGAACTGGTCATGTTTTTCATATACATCATCAAAGGAGACGCAGTTCATCCCTTCCTCCTGCAAAGAGTTGACCACGGGATGTTCCTTTGTCCGCAGAAAAACGATGTTTGCCTTCATAAGTCTCCGATAGACCCCGAGGGGCAACTGCTCGAGTTCGCCGGCCCCTAAACCTACAATTTCAATTGTTTTTACCATGATAACCTCGATCCTTTCGAGCCATAAGATGAATGAGTTTACTGCCAAACGGAAATAATCCGAGCTCTTCCTCAAGAAATGCTTTTCTTCTAATAATCGTGAACATAAACAGACCACCTCCCAATACTACAGCGGTTAATGATTCAAATGCCGCTCCGGTGCGCCCCCATTGTTTCGCCCCTGCCCATTCATCCAGAACGTAAATATATCCCTTCAAAAATATCAGCATTACGACGGCTGCCATCAGTATGGTCACAAAAAATCTTGCATTGAATAACCGCACTTGCAGGGAATTTTTTAACCGAAGCCATAGAGCTGCGGTAATCAGGCCAAGGGAGACGAGCGAGGAGATGGCTGCTCCCTCTGTATGAAAAACCGGAATCAACAATATATTAAATAAATATTTTAATGGAAACAGGAGGGTAATGGCTGCCGCGGGAAAAATGAGACTGCCTAACCCCTGCATAACCGCTATAATGGTTAAAATAACGGATGTAAAAAAAATAACAAAGCTTAACAACCCCAATACAGGAGAACCTGACCCGTTTTCAAATAGCATGATATTGACAGGCCGGATGATGGCCCACAAGCCGACGGATGCGCCGGCTCCGATGACGATACTTACTTTAATGGCCAATCGGATTTTATGGTGCAAAAATTGCGGTTTGGCTGCCAATCTCTCGCGGGTGATTAACGGGACAAGTGTCAAGGACATGGAAGTGGCCGCTACTGTCCCCAATTGAATCAGCGGCTGCCCCCGGTCAAATACCCCTTTTAGACTCTTGGCCATATCCGGCTCCATGCCGCCTGCAACAAGGAGAGAGTGGAGGTTAAGTGAATCTGCCAATTGCAAGAAAATCATAAGCATCCCGCTCAAACAAATGGCTAGCCCTTGGATAGTCAATGTTTTAAAAATTGGTCTCGCCTCTTGAAGCGTTGCAAGCAGGCTGTGAGTTGGCAGACCTAATATTTTCAATTCTTTACGTTTCCAAAGAAATGTAAACAAAATCATTGCGGCCACGATGCTTCCGGTAAAGGAACCGAACATCGCCCCTCCGCCAATTAAATACAATGAAACGCCTTTTTGCATGAACAGGTAGGATAATCCAAGAATGGTTAACACCCGAACAGCTTGTTCTGCCACTTGCGATAGGGCGGTTGGGATCATGTCCCCCTTTCCTTGGTAATAGCCTCTTAACACAGAGACAAAGGGCATGGTCAGAAACACAACCGAGACGACCCTAAATAATATCGCCAAGTGGCGGTCATGCATCCAAGAGGCAATCAAATCGGCACCGAAGTATAAAACCAAAAAACAGATGAGTCCAAACAGCTGCAGATAAACAAGTGAGAGTACCATGAGCAAAGGGGCCCTAGCATGATTGCCGGTTTCCCGCTGCTCCGCAAACAGCTTTGAAATGACCACCGGAAAGCCGGTCGTCGATAAAACAACAGCCATTCCATAAAATGGGTAGATTTGCTGGTATATGTAAAATCCAATATCTCCTACGATATTCTGAAAAGGAATCCGATATAATGCACTTAATATTTTTGTGATGATGGCCGCAGCCGTTAAAATAAAGGCTCCCCTGACCAGTGCCTTCGATGGGTTCACTGATTTCACCTGCCAATCATTAACTCAAAACAATATTATAACATTAAAAAAGGCAGCAACGGCTGCCCTTTTTAAGTATTATGTGTATTCTATTGCTCCATTTGCCTTGCTAGGAAGCCTGCTGCCGTTTCAACCGCTTTTTGCTCTACTTCCCCCAATGTTCCCTCTTTTGAGATAATCATGACGGCACCAATCGGGTCCCCATTGGCAATGATTGGTCCAATGGTGTAGGAGGTGACGGTTTCCTCGATGCCCTCCACCAAGGAAACCTCCCCCTGGGATGTCAGAAGAACCGAGTTACGGTCCTCCATTGTTTTTTCGACTAAATCACTAATATTTTTATTTAAGTAATCTTTTTTAGAACCACCTGCTACCGAAATATAGACATCACGATCACAAATTAAAACAGGATTTCCGAGGCTGTCAAATAAGGCTTCTGCATATTCTTTGGCAAAATCGCTTAATTCGCTGATTGGTGAATACTTTTTTAGAATAACTTCCCCATCGCGGTCAACGAAGATTTCCAATGGATCTCCTTCGCGGATACGCAGCGTTCTGCGTATTTCTTTAGGGATTACAACACGACCCAAATCATCGATTCGACGAACTATTCCAGTTGCTTTCATCCAATGTTGCCTCACTTTCATCTGATGATTTTTCAACATGGTAATGAAGGAAGTCCTTCGTATGTATCATTACCTGCTTTGAACATAGTATCTTTCATCTGGAAAGTTCTATACACATTCGCAATATTTTTTCACCTTTTGAAGAATCCTTCAAAGATGGAAAAAAACGAAAATGCCTAGAGCTGTCCATTAAGGGGTCTGACTCCACGCCTAAACCAATATATAGAGCATTTACTAAAAAGTAGCCCTATATATAGTGGAGTGGTGTCTGACTCCCTTTGCTTTTTGGACAGCCCTAGGCACTTATAAGTTTATCTGCATGTGTGTTGTTGGCAACTAGGTGCTAGACAGGATTCTCCTGGCCTTTTTTTGCTAACGGAATGCTTTTAATCATTTCCAAAACAATATGAAGCCATTGCGCAGGGTGATATTCTTTTGTGTCGATAACAATGATCAGCCTGCCGTTCTCCATCCCCGGCGTGACGGACCTGCCGAACTGGCTGCCGAGGTGGAAAATTTTACTGCCGTCAATCCCGTTGGTGATGTCCTCGTTCAAGAAAATCGTTACCTTTTGTTTTGCCTGTTTAATCTGCTCAACACCGTTTTGAAGGGCAAACACTTTGATTTCGGCTATTTGGAACAGGTAGGCAACCTCGTCAGGATACTCCCCAAAGCGATCCTGCATTTCCTCCTGCAGTTCTTCTATTTCTTCAAGAGAATCCGCGCCTCGGAAGCGTTTGTACATTTCAATCTTTTGATTGCCGTCTTTAATGTAAGAATCGGGAATGTAGGCGTCGATTTCCAAATCGATTTCCACGGTGCGTTTGGCTGTTTCTGTCAGGTTGCCTTTTCTCTCTTCAACCGCTTCCTTCAGCATTTGCGAATAAAGATCAAACCCTACAGAATCAATGAAACCATGTTGCTGGGCCCCAAGCAGATTACCCGCGCCTCTGATTGTCAAGTCACGCATGGCAATTTTAAAGCCGGAGCCTAACTCAGTAAATTCCTTGATCGCTTCCAGCCGCTTTTCGGCTACCTCGGTCAATACCTTATCCTTGCGGTAAGTGAAATAAGCATAAGCAACCCGATTGGAACGGCCGACCCTGCCGCGCAGCTGATAAAGCTGGGAAAGCCCCATGCGGTCAGCATCATAAACAATCAAGGTATTCACGTTTGGTATATCCACACCGGTCTCGATAATGGTCGTACTGACGAGAACATCGGATTCCCCGGCGAGGAAATTCAGCATAACCGATTCGAGTTCGTTCTCGGTCATCTGGCCATGGGCATAGGAGACCCGTGCATCCGGAACCAGCATGGAGATTTCCTCGGCTTTGCGCTCTATATCTTCCACCCGATTATACAAAAAGTAGACTTGTCCGTCCCGGGCCAGTTCCCGCTCGATCGCTTCCCTGACCAGTGCCCCGTTATACTCCATGACATAGGTTTGTACTGGGAACCGGTTTTCCGGCGGGGTTTCGATGACCGACAAATCCCTGACACCGAGCATCGACATATGAAGGGTCCTTGGAATCGGAGTGGCCGTTAGGGTCAGCACATCGACGTTGGTTTTCAATTTTTTGATCTTTTCTTTATGGGTAACGCCAAACCGCTGTTCCTCGTCGATAATCAATAAACCCAAGTCATGGTAAATAATATCCTTCGACAGGAGTCGATGGGTTCCTATGACAATATCGACAGTCCCTGCTTTTAACCCTTTAATGGTTTCTGTTTGTTGCCTTTTCGTGCGGAACCGGCTAAGCAGGCCGATATTAATCGGAAAGTCCTGAAACCTCTCCCTGATGGTTTCATAGTGCTGCTGGGCGAGAATAGTAGTTGGAACCAGAAAGGCCACCTGCTTCCCGTCAGCTATTGCCTTAAAAGCAGCGCGAATCGCCACCTCCGTTTTTCCATAACCAACATCACCGCACAAGAGCCGGTCCATCGGGCGCGGCCGTTCCATATCGATTTTGATTTCATGAATGGAGCGGAGCTGGTCCTCGGTTTCCTTGTATGGGAAAGAAGTTTCGAATTCCCGCTGCATATCGCCATCCGGCGAGTAAGCATAACCAACCGCCGCTTCCCGCTCAGCATATAGCTTGATTAAATCATCGGCGATGTCTTCGACAGAAGATTGAACTTTCTTCTTGACCTTTTTCCATTCGGAACCGCCTAGTTTATAAATCTTGGGCTCTTTGCCCTCTGATCCAACATACTTTTGCACAAGGTCAATTTGTTCAACAGGAACATAGAGTTTGTCAGACCCTTGATAGCGGATATGCATATAGTCCTTATGAACCCCGTTAATAACAAGAGTTTCAATCCCCAAATACTTACCGATCCCATGATTGACATGGACCACATAATCGCCGACTTTAAGCTCGGAGTAGCTCTTGATCCGTTCGGCATTGGAAAGCTTTTGCCGGTTTCCTGCCTTTTTAACCCGCTTTTTAAAAAGCTCCTCTTCGGTGATGATCGCCACTTTTTGGATGGTAAGCTCAAAACCGGATTGCAGGCTGCCCTGCATTATCTGAACCTTGCCTGCCATAAGCGGCTGGTCTCCCGTCACCAGCGATGCCTCAATTTCGTAATCCTCGAGGACACGTTCTAATTTCGTTACCCGATCTTCGTCAGCCCCTAAAAATAAGACCGCAAATTGGCCCTTTTTCCAGCGTTCAATTTCTGTCTTCAGCAAATGCATTTGCCCGTGGAAGTTTTGCATCGGCCGGCAGGACATGTTGATAATATTCTGCGGGCTGGTATTTGCTACATGGCGCAAAAATAACGACATATAAATAATCGGGAATGGCTTTCTTTGCAAAAACGCCAGCAAATCATGGGAAATCTGCAAATCGTGGACAATCTTGCCTTCACTGAGCAAAGCGGTATACCACTCCGCCTCTTCTTTCACCAGTGATTCATTCATCTCTTGAATCCGGCTGATTTCATCTATAATCACCAACCCGTTTTGGGGAAGGTAGTCTAGTAAACTAGCAGGCCTTTCGTATGCGAGTGATAGGTATTTGAACACTTGCTCTGGTTTTTGTCCGTTTTTCAATTGTTCCAGTTCAAAACTGATATTTTGCGAGAGCTGGATTTTCGCTTTATCATCCTTTAACCTTCTTAAGCTTTTGGCCAATCCTTCCTCAAGCCCGCTGACCATTCTGCTAAAATTCTCGGGTTTTAGCAAGACCTCTGATGCCGGACCAATGACCACCTCAGAAACCTTGTCACGGGAACGTTGGTCTTCAAGAGAAAAGTACCTGATGGATTCAATTTCTGTGTCAAATAATTCAATCCGGATTGGGTTATCTTCTGTTAGGGGGTAGATATCGACAATTCCACCTCGGACACTGAATTCACCTGGTGTGGTGACCATCTCCGCCCGGATATATCCCATATTGACCAAGTCCATTAACATTTTATCAATATCCAGGTCTGCCCCTGTCTTTATGAAAAATTGGTTTTCTTCCCATAATTGTTTAGGGGGGAGAATTTTCTTCAATCCCGCTACCGGAACAATTAATATTCCTTGATTGGACCTGCTCCAATAATTTAATGCCTCTATTCGGTTGGCCCTCAGTTCAGGGCTTGCCACGCTCATTTCAGCTGCTATCAGTTCATTAGCCGGGAAAAGGAAGACTTCCTTTTCGTTTACTAGATTGGCAATATCATCATAGAGTTTCTGTGCTTGTAATAGATTGTGGGTGACAATCAGAATCGGCCGCTTCGTTTTTTCATAGATAGAAGCTGTAAGCACGGTTCTGGATGATCCTGATAGCCCGGCAACCAGCTGCTCCCTTAATCCTTCTCCAATACCTGCCAACACGGATTGGACCTCTTCCTGATTGAGGAACAATGACTTTAAGCCATTCATGTCTTCTCTCCTCCTCTCCTGCATGTTAAATTCAAGTTTTCTATAAGCCAATTTTTTAAAACAGAAAAATGCTTTGGAGTCCTTCCAAAGCTATCTTAATGAATCAGATAATCATATTGATGGTAATCCGGATTCCGTTCTAACGCTTCCTGGCAGTCTTCACAAATGGCGGCAATATGAATATCGCCTGATGGGTCATAGGATACCATTTCCAATCTTTCTTGATCCGTTAATTTATGAAGTCCGAGGGATTCCGAATAAATCGACGCCTGTTGAATTGAGCCAAGGTTTGTCCCGCAATGGCGGCAATGATAATGAACGGCCACACCTGTCCCTCCTATTTTTTGAGTCGCTACTAGTATTAACTTGTTTGGAGGAACTTATTCAACATACCCATTTAGTTCTTTAGATGCAGCTTTTTGGTTTTTCTTATAAGTATGAAACAACGGCTTGGTTGATGAATGTCTTACTGATTATAATCATTCATAACTTGTAAAAACGGCTTATTCAGCCATGCTTCGCAAGCATCTGCACTTTTTTTGACGGCTTGCTCCAAAAACGGCACTTCTTCCTGATGGAATCGGCCAAGCACGTAGTCAGGGACACTCATGCCGCTTTGGGGCCTGTCAATCCCGATGCGGATCCGGTTAAATTGCTGCGTGCCAAGATGGGCCACAATTGACTTAATCCCATTATGGCCGCCAGGGCTCCCCTTTTGCCGCAGTCGGATTTTCCCGACCGGCAAATCGAGATCATCATAAATGACCAGCAGATCCTCTTGCTCCATTTTATAATAATCCATCACAGCCCGAATCGATTCACCCGATAGATTCATATAGGTAAGCGGTTTTAACAGCAATACCTTTTCGCCATTAACCGTTCCAATTCCGTACAATCCTTTTAATTTTGATTGGTTAAGCGGAATGGCCAGCCGGCTGGATAATTCCTCAATTACCTCAAATCCGATATTATGCCTAGTATGCTCGTATTGTCTGCCAGGATTCCCCAGTCCAGCGATTAACTTCATTTTCCCCACCTCTTCCGGCTTAGACCGCTTATTAAATATGCGAAACATTGTATTCTCCCTTATAAATATATGTGAGAAAAGACGTAACCAAAATAAGGTTACGTCTCCCGGTTATTCATCTTTGCCAACCGGCTCTGTTTCCCTGCCTTCTTCGTTGTCAGGGTGACCGCCTTCCTGCTGTTCCCCGGCATTAATTTCTTCCTCTTGTTTTGGAGGAAGGATCGAGGCTATTACTTCATCCGCCTCATGATTAATTGTAAAATCCCCTTGGTAAGGAATATCCGCGATTGTGAGTGTTTCGCCGACTTGTAAATTGGATATATCCATCTCAATTTGCTGTGGAATTTGGTCTGCTGTGGCGGTAATCGATAGTTGATATAACGGCTGCTGCAATACGCCGCCATCCTTCACACCGGCTGCATCGCCAGTCAGGGCCAGTCTGGCATCCACGGTAATTTTTGATGATTTGTCAACAGCCAGGAAGTCAACATGGAGAATTTCCCTTTTGATGTTGTCCTCTTGGTAGTCTGATAAAATGACATCCTGCTTCCGCCCATCAATATCAAGAGAAATGATCCCGTTTCTGCCCACGGCACGGATGGTTTTCGTCAAATCAGCTGAGCTGACAAAAACAGGTTGGCTCGCTACCTTTCTGCCATAAACCACCGCAGGTATATCTCCATTTACTCTATGTTTCTTTAAATCGGAGCGGCGCAGTTCCTTTCGTTCCTTCGCTTGTAAAACAGTACTCAAAGTTTTAGCCACCTTCCTATTTTGTTAAAAACTGTCTCTATAAAATTGCCCCAAAACAGGAAGAGCTAAACATATTTTTCTTAGAAAACAACGAAGAGGACGACTCCAGTCAGGGGGGCAGCCCCCCGGTATGAGCCATCCTTCTTTAAAAATTAATCAAACAGAATGCTGACCGATTGCTCCTCGTGGATACGAATAATCGCTTCCCCGATTAATGGGGCAACCGAAAGGCCTATTAATTTTTCAATTTTCTTTTCTTCAGGAAGTGAAATAGAATTCGTCACAACCAGTTCTTTAATTTTTGAGTTTTGGATCCGTTCAATGGCAGGACCGGACAATACAGGGTGTGTACAGCAAGCGTAAACTTCTTTTGCCCCGTTTTCTGCTAAAGCATTGGCTGCCAGCGTAATCGTGCCGGCTGTATCGATGATGTCATCAATCAGGATTGCCACTTTTCCTTCAATATTACCGACAATATTCATAACCTCGGCGACATTCGGCCTTGGACGGCGCTTATCGATAATCGCGATTGGTGCCTTAAGACGCTCTGCCATTTTTCTGGCTCTGGTAACACCGCCATGGTCAGGTGATACCACCACAATTTCGCCTTTCAGTTCTTTGTTCTTAAAGTAATCCGATAAAATCGGCACACCCATTAAGTTGTCAATCGGAATATCAAAGAAACCTTGAATCTGCGGCGCGTGTAAATCTAAGCAAAGGACACGGCTTGCACCCGCGGTTTCAAGCAGGTTAGCCACCAATTTGGCTGTAATTGGCTCCCGGGACCTTGCTTTCCGGTCTTGGCGGGCATATCCATAATAAGGCATGACAATGTTGATGGTTTTTGCGGAAGCCCGCTTTAAAGCATCAATCATGATCAATAGTTCCATGATATTATCGTTGACAGGCTGGCTGGTGGATTGGATGACATATACATCACAGCCGCGGATACTTTCTTCAATATTGATTTGAATTTCTCCGTCACTGAAACGGTTTACTGAACATTTTCCCAGTTCCACCCCGATGACTTTGGCAATATCTTGAGCAAGTGGTAAATTTGAATTTAAGCTGAATACCTTTAAGTTTGGATCTAAGTATTGGTTAGACATGTTGGCCCTCCTGATTTGATTCGCTTATTTCTTTCGATTAAGCTTTTCTGCGTAATTTTCCTTATTCACCTGGTGTGCACGTGCAATGGATAAAGCTTTTCCCGGTACATCCTTTGTGATGGTTGACCCGGCAGCTACATAGGCTCCTTTTCCAACAGTAACCGGTGCGACTAAGTTGGAATTGCAGCCAATAAATACGTCATCTTCAATCTTCGTCAGGTATTTATTTTTCCCATCATAATTGACTGTAATCGAACCGCAGCCCAGGTTGACGTTCCTGCCGACCTCGGCATCCCCGATGTAGCTAAGATGTGACGCTTTGCTGCCTTGTCCAAATACAGCCTTTTTAATCTCCACGAAATTGCCGATCTTGACATCATCAAGAATAGTTGAATCCGGACGAATATGAGCAAACGGGCCAATGTTAACCTTAGCCCCAATCTCACTTTGATGGGCAGCCGATTGTCTCACTGTGGTTTCATTGCCAATCCGGCACGAAACAATTTCAGAATGGGGGCCAATTTGGCATTCCTCCCCAATCACTGTCTTCCCTTTCAGCATCGTGCCGGGATAGATAATAGTATCTTGTCCAATTTCCACCTCTGCTTCAATATAGGTAGTGGCAGGATCGATAATCGTTACTCCATTGCGCATATGGGCTTCGTTGATGCGGCCCCTCATAATCCGCTCTGCTTCGGACAAAGCCACACGGTCATTAACCCCCAAGGTTTCATCCAAATCATCCGTTTGGTAAGCCGTCACCACTTCGCCTTGTTTTTTCAGGATTTCGATCACATCGGGCAAATAGTATTCACCTTGTGTGTTTTCATTGGATACGTTTTTTAACGCTTCGAACAAGGCAATATTGTCAAAGCAATAGGTCCCGGTATTGATTTCATTAATTTTCCGCTCTACATCAGAGGCATCTTTATGCTCCACAATCTTTTCAACGTTTCCAGCCTCATTTCGGATAACCCGTCCATATCCGGCTGGGTCGGCAATGCTTGCTGTAAGAATGGTAGCCTTTGCCTTTGCTTCTTCGTGATGCTTAAATAAAGCTTCCATCGTTTCAGCTTTTATGAGGGGCGTATCGCCGCAAACAACGAGGGTCACTCCCGCTTTTCCTTCAAGCAAGCCTTCAGCCTGCATAACCGCGTGGGCAGTCCCTAGCTGTTTCTCCTGCAACGCATAATGGCTCAAAGAGCCTAATTGCGCTTGAACTTTTTCAGCCCCGTGGCCAATAATGGTGACAATTTCTTTTATATCAAGCTGTTGAACCTGGTCTACTACATGTTGAACCATCGGTTTTCCGCATACAGGGTGTAAAACCTTATAAAGCTTTGATTTCATCCGAGTCCCCTGACCCGCGGCTAAAATCACAGCATAACGATTAGACATGAACAGTCCTCCAATTATTCACCTTTTTATCCATTAAAAATATTATCGTAAATGGGGGCTCATTTCAAGGAATCCATGAGAATGTTGAATAGACAGATTTTTTGCTCTAAAGCGCGGAGACGGGGGATTAACCAGGGGGATCATTGAAACAATAAAAAGAGCCTTACCACGAAGAAAGGCCCTAGTTGTTTTTTTATCGTTTTCAGGAAGCTCCGGCTTCTTCAAACTCTACTTCCAGTTCACCTAAACGGTGATATTCAGCTAATACAGCTTCTTGAATTTTCCCGCGTGTTCCTGAGTTGATTGGATGCGCAATGTCACGGAATTCCCCATCAGGAGTCCGTTTACTTGGCATAGCAACAAATAAACCGTTGTTTCCGTCGATAACACGAATGTCATGAACGACAAATTCATTATCCAATGTGATTGATGCAATCGCTCTCATTCGACCTTCCGTGTTAACACGGCGTAATCTTACGTCAGTTACTTCCATGTGCTCACACCCTTTTTCTTATGATAAAAAGCTAGTTAAGTAATTCAACAATAATTTGCGTTTTCCTTCTTTAATTTTAAAATTTTTTAGAAAAATTAGGTCAAAAGAGTGAACTTTTGTAAAAATTGGGTGTTTTATAACAAAATTGTATAAAAAATATAAAGGCACAGGTGTTACCGTTTTCATTTTTTGCCCGAAATCCCCGGACAATGCCGGTTATTTCACTAATGCGATTACTTCAATTTCGACAAGGGCATCCTTTGGCAGCCGGGCTACCTCGACACAGGATCTGGCAGGCTTATGGTTGGAGAAATATTCACCATACACTTCATTAACGGCAGCAAAATCATCCATGCTCTTAATAAAAACGGTGGCTTTTACGACTGTTTCCAACGATCCTCCTGCTTCAGCCAGTACCGCTTGCAAATTGTGGAACACTTGGTGAGTTTGCTCTTTCACATCGCCTGTCACCATGGTTCCTTCTGATGTCAATGGAATTTGACCAGAGCTGAAAAGTAGATTATTGACAATAATCCCTTGGGAATATGGTCCGATTGCGGCCGGTGCTTGATTAGTTTGAACTGTTTTCATAATAATTGCCCCCTCTTAAAAAAATTTCCTTCATGTGCGTTAATCTTTTTCTCTTTTACCTCAACATTGGAAAGTTTCACGAGTGATAGATAATCATCCACCAACCGCTCTTCCGTTTCCTCCGCTTCTACCAAAACAGCGATACCGGAAACATGGGCATTAAATTCCTCCAGCATGCTCACCATGCCCAACACGGTACCTCCGGCCTTCATGAAATCATCGACAATCAGGACCTGCGACCCTTCCTTCAGGCTTCGCTTCGAAAGAACCATGGTTTGGATCCTTTTCGCCGAACCTGATACATAATTAATGCTTACCGTCGGCCCTTCGGTGACTTTACTGTCCCTGCGCACAATGACTACCGGAACATTGAGCTGGCTCGCAACGGCATAAGCCAAAGGAATTCCCTTTGTGGCAATCGTCATGACCACATCAATTTGGGCGTCAGCATATGCCGAGGCAATAATTCGCCCAGCCTTTTGGACAATTTGAGGATTCCCCAATATATCGGTCAAATACAAATAACCCCCCGGCAGCAACCGGTCAGGATCCATAATCAATTGGCAAAGCTCGTCGACAAACGGCTTTGCCTTTTCCTTGCTGACTTTTACAAAAAACTTTACTCCCCCTGCTGCACCCGGAACGGTTTGCAAGGTGCCGATTCCTCTAGCCTCAAACGTCTCCTTGACTATGGCTAAATCTTCACTGATGGAGGATTTGGCGGAGTCGTAACGTTCTGCAAAAAACGTTAGCGGCACCAGCTGGCGAGGATGGTCCAGCAGGTAATTTGTCATATCAATCAAACGTTCACTGCGACGAAATTTCATAACAACCCCCTATAGCCGAATATTCTACTTAAAGAATACTATTATTGTGCGTCTTTAATCAAGTGTATTTCGTTCCCCCAACATTCTGACGGCAAAAACCTGATCGCAGAAACCTCTTAAGCCGTTATAAATCCGATGCATCCGTGAATCATGCTGGACCAGCCCAAACACAGTTGGCCCGCTCCCGCTCATTAGTACAGCGTCAGCCCCGAACCGTTTCATTTGGTCTTTAATTTGCGCCACTTCCGGATGCAGGTTTAAGGTGACCTGCTCCAATACATTCTCCATATTCCGGCACACCATATCGTAATCATGGTGATGAAGGGCCTCCATCATGGCGCCGATGTTTGGGTGGTTTATCGAGTGTACATCCAGCCTGCGGTATACATCTGCTGTTGATACGCCGATAAATGGCTTAGCGAGGATAATCCAGCAGGTTGGCGGTGCCGGCAGCTCCGTAATTTGTTCGCCTCGTCCTTTTGCAAGGGCTGTCCCTCCATAAACACAAAACGAAACATCCGAGCCAATCTCACTGCCGATTTCGGCAAGCTCATCCAAGCTTAATCCAAGGTTCCATAGTTTGTTTAAGCCTCTTAATGCCGCGGCTGCATCGCTGCTTCCGCCAGCCAAACCAGCAGCAACAGGTATGGTTTTTTCAATGGAAATGGCCACACCCTTTTTAATCCCAAACCGTTCTTTTAAAGTTTGTGCTGCCTGATAGGCCAAATTCCGCTGGTCATCCGGAACATAACGGTTTTGTGAAATAATATGTATTTGGTCTTGCTCTAATAAGGTTAGTTCCAGCCGATCTGCTAAATCAATGGTCGTCATGATCATTTCAACCTCATGATACCCATCGGTTCGTTTATGTAAAACATCTAAAGCTAAATTAATTTTAGCCGGTGCCTTGACCAAAATCTTCACTGCGTCCACCTACTTCTACATTATCCGGCACATTTCAAGTCTTGTGCATATGATATCCGAAATCTATATATTGTCCTATTTTACCACAAAATGAAGATTGTAAGACGTCAGATAAGTGAATAAGCTTGCAAAATGAAAATTTATTTGATTCCCCCTCCAACATGGCACATAAAAAAGCCAGGGAGGTCCCTGGCTAGCTGCGGCATGCTTGCTTGTTTAAATTTAAAGCAAAAGTACTTGGTTTAAGAGTCAGAGGGGTTCCGGGAGGCCAATCGTGCCTCTGCCAGTTCTATGGCACGTTTCACCATATTCCCCGCATCCTTCGAACGGATACCGCCCCAGCCTTCCTTTTGGACAACATCATAGAAACCAAGATCCTTGGCAAGTTCTTCTTTAAATTGGTAGGACATGATACCTCTTCTTCTGCCCATCTAAACAACCCCTTCCTAAGCCGCAGCATTCTTAGTATGGTTAGATGGGGAGAATTCATGAATAATCCCATAAAAAAGCAAAAAGCAGTAAACCAAGTTTACTGCCGCGTTGCTTATATACTAGCTTAAAGCCACATTTCCTGCTGCATCTTCATAGAAGGTAATTTGAACTGTCTCTGTTAATACATCTGCATAACTATAGGAAACACGTTCAAAGGCGTTCTCGTCTTGATCTAACTCAATCACGAAAACAGAAGGATAGGTCTCGGCAAGGATACCGGAACGTTCAATCGTTTTGCGGCGTCCTCCATTGGCCTTCAATAACAATCTTTTCCCTAAATTGGAGTCTAGGGCCTTTTTGATATCCATTAAGGTTTTTGTCATTCGGTCCACCTCACTATGTAAAAGTATACCACATTGACATAGTTCTGTCAAACAAAAATATAAATTATATCAGTCCGACAAAAAGATTGTCAATCATTTTCATCCTATTTTTTTTGCTAATTTTCAACATTTCTATCGTTGCCTGATTTTCAAATAATTATGTACATACAAAAAAATATGAAACGCCCGAAATTATCTTAGATTTAATGAGGTTATGGCGCCCAAAGGCGGGCGCCTGTTCATGATTCCCTTATTCATCCTGTAAATTCTGAAAGGGCATGCCTGTTCTTAAGACCCCTTTCGTATCAATACCGCCTAACCCTTTTTCCCCTGTTAACGTATTGCGCAGGACTTCCCACACATTGATTCTTTCCATAAATGGCGTGAAGCTTACTTTCGCCACAATATAGACAGGGTCAAGAGCATGGATATTGACCCTTGCCGGTGAACTGGCAAAGTTTGCCCCGGCGTGAATCAGCGATTCAAAATGTGATTGACAGGCACCCGCAAAAATCACTAGTTGATCAAGATGGGGAATCTTGCTTCTCGCTTCCCTTACCGTCATGACAAAATGTTTAGAGTGACGGTAGGCATTAATGTCCGAAATCTTTCCCTTTGCCTTCGAATAGGCGTCATGCCCGGTGATGACTAAAATATCCGGGCGGTAGTAATCAATAAGCCCGCCGATTTTCAAGTGCATTTCCTTTTCGTTACAGTAAATTCCGACCACAGGCACACCAATTTTTTCATAAAGTGCCATGCATTTTTTCAAATATGCCGGGTCTCCGTCAAGATGCAGGACTTTCCCGGGCATTTGAAAGAACCTGCTTTGTGACACATATCCGCCCGTTGCCTCATATTCTTGCTTCTCCCTTAGTAAATCTACATCCTGGGTAAACAGCTTAAGCGATTGCGCCTCGAGTGTCCGAGATTCCCTCGAGAATTTCTCCCTTTGTAAGGGATCTATGGCAAGCAAATCCCCACAAGGCGCATCGGCGACAAGGCGGATGTCTTCCCCATAGAGTATAGCGTAATCTTGACCATCTATTTTCTGAAAATCAATTACGCGAAAAAGAATGTCGCAATTGTATGAACGTCTGCCGACAATATCATTTATTTTTATAGTCACTGCCGTCACTCCAATTTGGCCAGCAAAATAAGTTTTCTTTGATAGGCTATGCTTACACAAATGTCCATGTGATTAGGAAAGTGCCGCAAATCAGCGGAATGGGGCCATATGACCAAAAAAAATAGACCTATATAGGTCTATTGGAAGTGGGGATATAAGGCGTCGCTTAACCGGGCAAATTCCTCCAGGGAAAGGGTTTCTCCTCGTCTTGTCGGCTCAATTTCGCTAGCAGACAAAGCGGAAAGGATTACCTCCTTTTTTTGCTTTCCGTTCGGAAGCTGGCTGGTTAAATTATTCAGCAGTGTTTTTCTCCTTTGGGCAAAGCTTGCCTTCGTTACCTGGAAGAAGAAGTTCTCATCCTGGACGCTGACAGCAGGCTTATCCCGTTTGATCAGCCTGATGACTGCTGAGTCGACATTCGGCTGCGGGACAAATACGGTTTTTGGGACAATCATGACGGTTTCCGCTTCCGTATAATACTGAATCGCAATCGAAAGCGACCCGTAATCCTTAGTCCCTGGCTGTGCTGAAATCCGGTCTGCCACTTCCTTTTGCAGCATGCAGACAATCCCACGTATAGGCAAACGGTCTTCTAACAGCTTCATAATGATTGGCGTCGTGACATAATAGGGTAAATTAGCTACCACCATGACCTCGTCCGTACCGCTGAATTCCTCCTCCATAACGTCTCGGATGTCCGCCTTCAGTACGTCCTGGTGAATAATTTTGACATTGGGATAAGGCGACAGGGTATCTTTTAAAATCGGCAATAGCCGCTGGTCGATTTCGAACGCCACCACTTTTTTTGCGGAGCGGGCCAACTGCTCGGTAAGCGCCCCAATTCCTGGTCCGATTTCAATAGCCCCCGATTCTCCGTTCAAGTCCGCGAAGCTAACGATTTTTTTCAAAATATTGGTATCAATTAAAAAGTTCTGGCCCAGGCTCTTTTTGAAAGAGAAGCCGTATTTTTCTAAAATGGCCCGTGTTCTCAATGGGGTTGCAATATCTTTATCCATTCTGTTCCTCCTCGAAGACAATCGCCAGCGCTTTGGCAAATTCCTGTTTGCTGATTTGAAACATCATCAACCGCTTATGCAGCTGTTTTCCATTCGTATACCCGATTTTTAACAGCTCGCCAAGACGGATTCTACGTTCCTTGGCGCCTGCTCCGCCAATCAGCCCGGCCGTTACCAGATCTTCCTGGGTGATTTCCTCTGTCAGGCCCTCCTGCATCGTTTGGGCATCTTTTAGCGCTTCTCTAATGTCCTCGGGACTGGCATGCTCCACCCCGACCCCTCGATTCCTTTTGGCCAAGGCTTTTTCTTTGGTTATAAAGGCATGTTTACAGCCCGGCACACTTTGGGCGATGGTTTTGCGGATTTTTTCTCCGGGATAATCCGGGTCTGTAAAAATAATGACCCCTCTTGTCGCTTGGGCCCGTTTTATTTTTTCAATCGTTGCCTGATTTACGGCAGACCCGTTGGTCTCAATGGTATCGGCATCGACTGCCCGCCGGATGGCGGTCGTATCATCCTTGCCTTCCACCACAATAAACTCTTTTATCTTCATATTTCCTCCGTTGAAAGTACCTTTGCATTATGCGGATAGTACTAAATTTAAGACTCTGTTAACAATATTGTTGATTTTTTAACCCTGTTGATTGGAGCGGATAAGCTCGACTCCTGCGGGAGTACGGGGCTGGGGAGACCCCGCAGGCGCTTCTAGCGCCGAGGAGGCTCCCCGGCACGCCCGCGGGTTCGCTGAGCGACTGGAGCGGAAATCAACAGCAAAATTTAAAAAACTAAATCATAATGAAAAAAACTGAAACAATTCTGTAATGTCCATCGTCTATATTATTAAAATCCCTCATATAGTAAAGTATAAACAAATTGAGGAATTCGTTACGTTGATAAGTATAATGAAAAACCCCAGAAAAGTAAAAAATGCAGAGGCCCCTTACCCCTGCATTCAAAGCATTCTACTGTAAAATGGTGATCTTTACTTTCTTTCGTCCCCAGCGATAAGCTTCAGCATTTGATGGCACAAAAACATCAATTATGTACCCTTTGATGGCCCCGCCAGTGTCAGCGGCCACAGCATAGCCATAACCCTCGACATAGACCTTGCTTCCGAGCGGGATGACTCTAGGGTCCACAGCAATGACTTTCATATTAGGATTAGCACGCAAGTTGAGACCGGTTGCAGTTCGTCCGGAACACCCATTGCAGTTGGCTGTATAAGCCGTTGCCGTTACATACATTTCTCTTCCCGCTGGCGCCTCACCCCGGGAAACCTGTGTCGCTAAATCCTTAGTGCCCACAGCCACAACTTGGTCTTGCTTGGCTGTCATCAATTGCTCATTCACTAATTTTCTGTCTACTTCTTGACCGTTTTCCAAGGTAACTTCATATTGTCTCGAAACACGCCCTTGTTTACCTGGAGTTATCGTCTTTTGCGTTCCTTTTTCCAGGCTTTCATCCTTTTTGGAAATCACAGCAAATTCCAAGGGTTCTTCCACTACATCGGTGACTTTTTCTACGCGAATGACGTTAACAACACCATTCATTGTGATGGGTTCTGTTAATGACGGTTCAACTCGGTCCAATTCATTTAGTTTAATGCCCTGTTGTGATAAAAAGTCAACGACCGTAGTCGAAGTGGACCAGATTTCTTGCTCTTTTCCGCCGTCAATCAGCGTAAGACGATTGGCCTTTTTTACACCAATAGTCATTTTGTTTTGAATTGCCGTTTGCGGTTTTGGTGAGACTTGATCGTGGTCATTCAGTATGATGTTCTGCTCTTTTAATGCTTCAGCCACGGTTTCGGCTGTTGTCCAGATCGTTTTTTTCTCGTTGTCCTTTACAATAGTAACCTGCTTTGCCTGCATCCAAACGACCCGAAGATCATCCTTCACCTTCGAAGCGGCTTTTGGATACAAGTAGTCTTTTGATTGGGGAGATACGCCTAGTTCTTCCTCTAACAACTCCTTTATCGTATCTGCATGTGTTTTAATAACCATTTCCTCGTCATTCAAAGTAACAGCCACCGTTTTTTTGGAACCTTCATAGAACATGATTCCCAGTGCGGTAAGGCCCACTATGAAACTAGTAAAAATAATGGTTAAACTCCTTCCGTTCAAAGACTGGAGCAGGTTTTTCATGTGTTTGAATACGATGAAAAACGCCTCCTTTTCTCGCATAGATTTAGAAAACCATGCTGTCGGCTGTCAGCCCTTGCCTATCCTGTGAACGTATTACTAATTATCCATAATACTGGAACCCTTGCAAAGGAAAACTTCTCGACATGGTCATCCTATGATGAAAAGGAGACGTGTAGAACTTTTTGTTTTTAGAAAAAATTAGGACAAGCTTCCTGCCTTTTCGACAAAATCCTTTATCAAATGATGCCGAATAATTTTTTAGCATTTCGTGTCGTTGCTTCCGCTATCTCTTCATATGTCAACCCCTTTATTTCGGCAATTTGTTCGGCCACCAGCTTCACATACCCCGGTTCATTCCGCTTCCCGCGATATGGATGCGGGGCCAAATAAGGACAATCCGTTTCAATCAATAGTTTATCCAAAGGGACTTCTGCTGCGACTTCCTTCGGCTTTTTGGCATTTTTAAACGTGACCGGGCCGCCAAGTGAAATGTAAAAGTTCATGTTGATACACTCCTTGGCGGTTTCTGGGCTGCCGCTGAAGCAATGCATAATACCTCCCACCTCTTCGGCGCCTTCCTGTTTGAGAATCTCAACAATATCAGCCGTTGCCTCACGATTATGGATCACGATGGGGAGTTTCACCTTTTTTGCCAGCCTGATTTGCTTGCGGAATACCTCTTTTTGAATATCCTTCGGTGACTTATCCCAGTGATAATCAAGCCCCATCTCGCCAATCGCCACAACTTTTGGATGGTCCGCCAATTCTTCAATCCATTGTAAATCCTCTTCGGTCATATCAATAGCATCCACAGGGTGCCAGCCAACACAGGCATAAATGAATTCATACTGTTCCGTAAGCTCCATCGCTCTTTTAATCGTTGGACGGTCAAAACCTACAACAACAACATTGGAAACACCCTGTTCTTGCAGCCTTCCAATTACTTCTTGTAAATCCTCATTAAACTGTTCATCATTTAAATGGGCATGGGTGTCAAATAACATATAAAAAGTCCCCTTTTTTATTAATTATTCTGTTATTATTACAAATACATTACCAATATTATGACATGTTTCGTCTATTTTACATTTTGATAAAATTAATTGACCTCTTTCAACAAAACATTTAATAGTTGTCTAAAAATATCAAATATTGTTTCACGTGAAACATTTACCATAAGAGAAAAAATGCTCCAGCACCATAAGAGGCGTTGGAGCGTATTTGAAAACACTGTTTTATTTCACTTTAGAACCGTTTGGCAAGGATTGGTCGACTGTTGCGACTGATAGCTGGCCATCCTTTGAGCCGGCAAGAATCATCCCTTGGGACAATTCACCGCGGAGCTTGACTGGCTTCAAATTGGTTATACAGATCACTTTGCGGCCAACCAGCTCTTCTGGCTTATAATATTGGGCAATTCCTGAAACCACCTGGCGTTTTTCATAACCTAAATCAAGCTGAAGCTTAAGGAGTTTATCTGCCTTTTTGACAGGTTCTGCTTCAATGACTTCTGCCACACGCAAATCAATTTTCATAAAATCATCGATGGCGATTTCCGGAAGCTCTTCAGGCTTTTCCTCTTGCTTTTCTACTTGTTTTTCCGCAGCAGGAGCAGGGGTTCCGCCTTGCATCTTGGCTTTAATGTATTCCACTTCATCCTTCACTTCCAGCCTTGGGAATAACGGGGCATCCTTTTCCACTTTCGTACCGCTTGGGATGAATCCAAATCCTTCTAAGCTCTCCCAAGATTTAAGCTTTTCGTCGGCAATGCCCAATTGTTTGAAGATCCCTTCAGGCGTTTTCGTTAAAAATGGCTGCAACAGGATGGCGATCCGACGCAAGCTTTCGGCTAAATGAACCATTACACTTGCCAGTTCCTCGCTTTTTGCCTCATCCTTCGCCAATGTCCATGGCTGGGTTTCATCGATATATTTATTGGTACGGCTCACCAGTTGCCAAACATTGGTTAACGCAACGGAGAACTCCATTTTTTCCATTGCTTCCTCATATTTTCTCACGGTTTCTTGATTGACCTGCAGCAACGCCTGATCAAATTCCCCTGCAGAACCGGCATAGTTTGGAATGAGCCCATTAAAATATCTATCAATCATCGCCACTGTGCGGTTTAACAGATTGCCAAGGTCATTGGCCAAGTCAAAGTTAATCCGTTCTACAAAGCCTTCTGGGGTAAACACTCCGTCTGCGCCAAAAGGAACTTCCCGCAATAAATAATAGCGCAGGGCATCCAGGCCATAACGGTCAATCAATGTGACCGGGTCCACCACGTTTCCTTTTGACTTGGACATTTTTCCATCCTTCATCAATAGCCAGCCATGGGCAAAGACCTTCTTCGGCAGCGGCAGATCAAGCGCCATTAACATGATTGGCCAATAAATTGTATGGAATCGGACAATTTCTTTCCCGACAAGATGGACGTCCGCCGGCCAGTACTTCTGATATTTAGCATCATCATCTGTCCCGTACCCAAGGGCTGTGATATAGTTTGAAAGGGCATCGATCCAAACATAAATGACATGCTTAGGGTCTCCTGGCACCTTAATGCCCCAATCGAAGGTTGTCCGGGAAACGGCCAAATCCTCCAATCCTGGCTTAATGAAGTTATTAATCATTTCATTCTTGCGAGATTCCGGTTGAATAAATTGAGGATTTTCTTCGTAGTACGCCAAAAGCTTATCCACATACTTACTCATTTTGAAAAAGTAAGATTCCTCTTTTACTTTTTCCACCGGGCGGCCGCAATCCGGGCAATTGCCATCTACTAGCTGGCGGTCAGTGTAAAAAGATTCACAGGGAGTACAGTACCAGCCCTCATATTGATCAAGGTAAATATCCCCCTGCTCCAGCAGACGGGCAAAAATCTTCTCCACCACTTGCTTATGGCGGTCCTGAGTAGTGCGAATAAAATCGTCATATGAGATATCAAGCTTTTTCCAAAGCTCTTTGATGTCGGCCACCATGCCGTCTACATAGGCTTGGGGAGAGACTCCCTTTTCTTCTGCCTTCCGCTGAATCTTTTGTCCGTGCTCATCTGTTCCTGTCAAATACATGACATCATAGCCGCGCATCCGCTTATACCGGGCCATTGCATCACCGGCCACTGTAGTGTAGGCGTGTCCTATATGTAAATTTCCACTAGGATAATAAATCGGAGTGGTTAGATAAAACGTTTTTCTATCCATAGTATCCCTCCTCAAGGATTGCAATCTATCCATTCATTATTGCCTGTTTTTTATCTTCTATATCATCAAAAATATACCGAAAAATAGGTAATTGTGCAACAAAGCTAAATCAAAGACTGCACAAGCACCTTGGACAGCACCGTATGACCCGGAGCCCTTCCAACCGAGATAAGTGTAAACTCACCGAATGGCAAGCCGTTAGGCGGTTCATGAGGCGAAAGTTGATTGACTTATCGTAGAACGGAGAGCGAAAGACACTAGGCGTTAGGGCGCTCCCCGAAAAGCTCACGCTTTTTCTTCGTCGATGGCAATGCCGTCGAAGCTTTCCTAGTGGAGAGGGACAATTTTCAAAGCAAAAAATTTCCACCTTTTCTTTTTTCTAAGAACACTCATAAAATTAAGACATCGTTCGAATATTTTTTTGTATGACACAAGAGATTTGATGAATTTTGTCGAATAATCACAAATTACTAGTTTTGTCTGTTTCCACCACAATAATATTATTAATCCAACATTTGTAAACAGATAGGAACCAAACATTGAATAGTCAACAATTTAGACAAATTTAATAATTTTTCCCTAATATTTCAAAATAAAATAATTGACGAATATGGGAATGGCTGGTATTATTAGTCATATAAAATTTGTCGAATAATGACGAATAGAGATAGACTAAATGACATTGTTTAATAGTGAGAGGAGCTAATAAAAATGAAATCTACTGGTATTGTACGTAAAGTTGATGAACTTGGCCGCGTGGTTATTCCAATTGAATTACGACGCACACTTGGCATTGCCGAGAAGGATGCACTTGAAATCTATGTTGATGATGACCGCATCATCTTAAAAAAATATAAGCCAAACATGACTTGCGCGATCACTGGCGAAGTATCCGATGACAATATGACTCTTGCAGGCGGCAAGTTAATCCTAAGCCGTGAAGGTGCAGAAATCCTATTAAAGGAAATTCAAAGCCAGTTTGTTGCGAAGTAAGAACTTGGTTTTCACCAAAGGCTCCAGAATACTGGAGCCTTTTAAATTTAGCTAATCCACATGGTATGCTTGATAAACTTCCCGTTTGTTCATGCCTCGGTCTTTAGCGGTTTGCTTGATGGCATCCTTTGAAGACATATCATTAACAGAAATATAATGGTTCACATGTTCCTCAATGGTCAGCTTGCCCCACCAGGCTGCTTCTTGTTCAACCGGCTCTTTGGAGCCCTCCACAATGAGAACAAATTCCCCACGGATTTCATCTTGGTCCGTCCACTGCAGAACTTCCTCGAGACTTCCCCTAATAAATTCTTCAAATCGCTTCGTCAGCTCCCTGCAGATGACAATCTGTCTAGGCCCTAACATCTCCAGCATTTGTGCCAAAGTTTCCTTCAGCCTGTGCGGCGATTCATAAAAAATTAACGTGGCTTCTTGGCGTTTTAATCCTTCCAATTCATGCCGTTTTTCCTTCTTGCTGCGGTTAAGAAAACCGTAAAAGTAAAAGGGTTGACAAGGGAGACCGGATGCGATTAAGGCGGTAAGAGCCGCGTTCGCACCAGGCAGCGGAACAACGGTCAGACCCTCATTGACTGCTTGGGCCACCAACTCATATCCTGGGTCGGAAATGGCCGGCATTCCAGCATCGCTGACCAACGCTATGTGCTGCCCTTCCTTCAGCTTTTCCAACAGTTTGGCACCGCTTGATTCTTTATTATGCTCATGATAGCTGACCACAGGAGTGTCAATCTCAAAGTAATTCAGCAATTTCCTTGTGTTCCTCGTATCTTCTGCCGCGATTAGATCCGCTTGCTTTAGTATGTTGACTGCTCGGAATGTCATATCTTCCAAATTGCCGATTGGTGTGGGCACGAGATATAACATTCCTTTACCATCTTCATTTTCAAAGCTTTTCTGTTGCCACATCATCATCACCCGATTCTCTATTTAAAAACTCCAGCTTCTTCTTGCGAGGCAGCCTCTTAAACTGATATTCCGCCTTTAAGGCCTCACCTTTTTGCTGATAACATTTGTAAAACGTTAATGTTACGGGGCCGCGCCCTCTTGTATATTTTGCCCCTTTTCCCTCATTGTGCAGACGGATGCGCCGTTCCAGATTATTCGTATATCCGCCATATAAAGTTCCATCTATACAGGTGAGGACATAAAAAAAGTGTTCTTCATTCTCCATATAAAATCTCTCTTATCTCTTTGGTATATTCATCATTGTCCTCATAGACAACAAGAGGTGGGAGAATTTTCAAATCGGGGCTTCCGTCCTTAATGGCTTCCACTAATAAAGTATTTGCTTCCTTCCCCTTTTTCGAGTACACGAATTGGATCCGTTTGGGTTCCAGCCGATACTTTCTCATCAATGTAATGATATCCAACAATCTGCCTGGCCGGTGGACAAACGCAACCTTGCCGCCTTGTTTTGCCAGTTCACTGGATGCTTTCACTGCATCTTCTAAAGTGCAAAAAATCTCATGGCGGGCTATGGCCAGATGTTCGTTCGGATTAACCGTCCCTGCCGGCGGGGTCGTAAAGTACGGTGGGTTGCAGGTAACGACATCAAATTTCCCATAACCTAACTGCTTGGGCATCTCTTTAATATCCCCGTGAATCATCTGCAGTCGATGCTGCAGGAAATTGTATTCGATACTCCGTACAGCCATGTCATAAAGCCGCTCCTGGATTTCCACACCAATGATTTTCCCTTTTGTCCTGGCACTCAAGAATAACGGGATGACACCATTCCCGCTGCACAAATCAATCAAATTTCCTTTTTGGATAGGCACATAGACAAACCTTGCCAAAAGAACGGCATCCAAGGAAAAGGCAAACACGGAAGGGCTCTGAATGATCCGCAAATTTTCTGCCAACAAATAGTCTAGACGCTCATCATCCTTTAAATGTACCACTCATAATCAATTCCTTCTCACTATGTATGAAAATAGAGGCTGATCACCGTCAGCCTCTTAGTAATAACCATATCTATATAAAGTTCTATGAGAATTGTCCAGCTACAGTGCCCTAGCGGCGAGAAGACTTCGCTCTCCGCCCTACGATAAGTCAACATCGATTCGCCTCCTGCTCCTGCGCCAAAGCATATTCGAGGAAGCGGCTGTTCAGCTCGTCGCAAAGCCCTAGAAGCTTATTCAGGTAGTTGCTTGGCTCATCGTGTTTCCTTTATCCCGTTCCGGGCATAGGCATCGCACGAACAAAAAGCGTTAGCTTTTTGGAGGAGGCCATACGCCGCTGACCAGGACACTTTCGCTTTTCTCATTACTTCTTATTTAGAAAGGAAAGGCAGAATAAACAGTCGCCTTCCTTTCGTAAACTGCCAAAGTGGAGGTTGCAGATATGGAACCCCTCCTGGTAAAGCCGGGCAAGATTGTCATATCCTTCCCCTACATCAAAAGGTTTTGCGCTGGGAATTTGACTCCCAGCCTCACCCTTTTTTATATGAGATTCCTTTACCTTTAATTCCGGAGTTGCCTCTAAACGGCGCCTTAAATGTTCATTCTCGAGCTTTAGAGCATGGTTCTCTTCTAGTATTTCGGCTAAATGCTCCTTTAATTCTCCTAGTTGCTGGTAAAGATGGCCAATTTGTGTCTCCATATTACTTACTGATTCAAATATCTCTTTTTTATCCACTTCTTCCACCTCATTAATCTGTGGATTGTATTGAAAAGGCACCTTCTTTAATTTCATCCAAGGTATACTCCAGAACCTTTTCTTGTTCCAAAAGTTCAACTTGAAGTACCCTCTCGAGTATATTTAACCCTACCACTTTACCGGTTCCATGTGGTGTTGCAATTTTTTCCCCAAGGTCAGGGAGCTGTTCTTTTGCTGTTTCGTATTCATCATTTTCATATTTTAAACAGCACATCAACCTGCCACACAAACCGGAAATTTTGGTTGGATTCAACGATAAGTTTTGGTCTTTAGCCATCTTAATCGATACCGGGTCAAAGTCCCCTAAAAAGGTGGAGCAGCAAAGCATTCTTCCACAGGGGCCAATTCCGCCAAGCATCTTTGCTTCATCGCGTACCCCGATTTGACGCAGTTCAATCCGCGTGCGGAAAATCGCCGCCAAGTCCTTTACCAACTCGCGGAAGTCTACTCTTCCATCAGCGGTGAAATAAAAAATAATTTTGTTGCGGTCAAATGTATATTCAACATCTACCAGTTTCATATCCAGTTGATGTTCGATGACTTTTTCATTGCATACATCATAAGCTTCCTGTGCGGCGAGCTTATTTTCATCAACAATCATACGATCCTTATGGTCTGCAATTCTGACAACTTTTTTCAATGGCAGGACGACATCGTGCTCCTCAACCTGTTTACGAGCGATGACGGCCTTCCCATATTCCACTCCGCGGACTGTCTCAACAATCACGAAGTCATCTTTTTGAATTGGCAGGTCCCCAGGATCGAAGTAATAAATTTTACCCGCTTTTTTAAAGCGTACTCCTACAACATCATACAAAAGAAGATCCCTCCTGCAATTTTAACACAAGCTGTTCCATCAACAGCTGAGGATTCATATTCGCTGCAAGCTTCTTCTTGGCATCAAGAATAGCTGACATTTGATTGGCTAAGCGCCGGCCGGACGTCTGCAAGGCAAACTGCTGCAGGCGGTCGATTTCTCCCCTGAACACGATTTGCTCCTGCTTATCCAATTGTATATATAGTAAATCCTTAAAGAAAAGAAGTAATAGGTCTAAACCGCGTTGAAGCTGTTCTTTTTCTCTGAAGTGCCCAAACCAGTCATTTTGCAAAGAAACAAGGGCTTCCAAATGACTCTTTCTCAACACCTCAAATAATTTTACCACTATTTTTTGGGCTAGTGCAAACCATTCATCGACATTTAACTCAAGGGCTTCATCCAAGCTGTTTGTCAGCTGGGCCAAGAGTGGTGCCTTTTGCGGGCTGACGCCGCTCGCTTCAAGTTGTTTGATTAACACCTGTGGAGACAGCGGCTGAAAGGTTAACACTTGGCATCTTGAAAGAATGGTCGGCAATATGGCTTGTGGCTGTTCTGTCAGAAGAAAGGCTGTTGTTCCAGGGCCCGGTTCTTCCAGAAACTTTAGCAAACTATTGGAGGCGCTGACACTCATTTTATTAGCGTGAACGAGCAGATAAACCTTCTTTGAGGACTCCACTGCTTTTTTGGAAAACTCCGCTTGCAGTTCACGGATTTGGTCGACCTTAATTGAGAGGCCATCCGGTTCAATCAGATGGACATCAGGATGATTTCCGTTATTGATACGGCGGCATTGGTAACAAGATTCACATGGTTTGTAGCCATCCACTGGTGACTCACAAAATAAAGCCTTCGTAAATAATAAACCGATGTCTTTTTTTCCTGTCCCTCTCATGCCCTCAAACAAATAGGCATGGGCCACCCGGTTTTTGACCAAGCTGTTTTTCATCATTCTTAATACGGCTGGCTGCAGCTCATCCAGTTGATCCCATGTCTTTCCCAAACTTATCACACTCGCTATCTTAAACTACCGCTTTCAAAAACGGACTTTAAAAATGTTGAAATTGTTCAATAGGCAGTACAAACACAGTGGCCCCGCCCACTTCCACTTCCACAGGATACGGAACATAGGAGTCGGCATTGCCGCCCATTGGTGAAATTGGTGAAACTAGCTGTTCCCTGGCACTGCAGTTATCTTTTATGATTTTGAGAGCCCGTTCGACCCGGATGTCCTCGGTCCCAATCATAAACGTGGTATTTCCTGATTTTAAAAACCCGCCTGTTGAGGCCAGTTTCGTTGCCCTAAAATTGTTTTCTACCAATGCCTTGGATAATCGATTGCTGTCTTGGTCTTGGACCACCGCAATAATGAGTTTCATCAAATCCACCTCTCCTCTATTTTTCTAAATCTAGTATCCTTAATCTTATTATAACAGGTTATAGTCCGGCATTCATTCGCAATAATAGGAAGACCGGAGATTTCTAGGCAAAAAAATAGCATGGGTTGGTATCGACCCATGCATAAGTAACTTAAGCCTTGCTTTCTGAAATTTTCTTTTGAACCAGCTCTTGGGCCTCGACAAATACCTCATCCAATGTTTTAGAAGCATCAATTCGCTTGACTCGGTCCGGGAAGCGTTCCAATAGGAGTAAGTACCCCTCCCTGACTTTATGATGGAAGCTAAGATTCTCCAAGTCCAAGCGATTGACCTCTCTCCCTTTGTTTTTATTAATCCGCTTCAACCCAAGCTCGGGATCGATATCAAAATAAATCGTTAAGTCAGGCATCATTTGCTCAATCGCAAACTGGTTAATTGAAAATACTTCATTAAGCCCTAGCCCGCGCGCATATCCCTGATAGGCCAATGAACTATCGACAAAACGGTCACATAGGACTATT
Organism: Neobacillus camarae; assembly: GCF_054950115.1. Classification (NCBI taxonomy): domain Bacteria; kingdom Bacillati; phylum Bacillota; class Bacilli; order Caryophanales; family Bacillaceae; genus Neobacillus; species Neobacillus camarae. Next base: position 49,595 of record NZ_JBUCKX010000002.1, read on the forward strand.
TTTCCATCCTCAAGAGCTGGCATGACCTTTTCCACTAAATGCTGCCTTCTTGCCGCCGCATAGAGGAGTGCCTCTGTTCTAGGGTCCATTGACGTATTTTCTTTTGCTAAAATCACCCGGCGGATTTGTTCGGCTATATCAATCCCACCTGGTTCCCTTGTGACAAGGGCATTTGGGAAATGTTCCGCGACCATGCTGAGGATAGTCGTTTTCCCCGCTCCATCAGGGCCCTCAAATGTAATGAATGTTCCATTGTTCATTTTGTATAAACCTCCAAATTGTTCCATTCTTAAGCTGTTGTAAATATTTTTATTGTCCCCTCACTTAGCTTGGCTCCACCCTGAAATCTCGCACCCGATTCTGTTAGGCGCTTTAATTGGCGGAGCTTTTCCACTGTGATCGCCTCACCCCTTAAAAACAAGGGAATCCCCGGGGGATAAGGAATAATTGTTTCCGCACTAACCTGTCCGAGGGTCTGATTAATAGGAAATTCTATCTCCTGAATATGTTGCATTTCTTTATAGCCGAAAGCAAGCTCCGATATTTTTTCTTCGGGAAGCCACAGGTCGGCGCTTATTTCTTGTACCGGAAGGCTGGAAAGCATGTTTCTAATTTTAGCCGCAGCTTCACCCAAAGGGTAATCCTGCCCTGTTTTTAGTAATGGGAGAACCAAAAGGACATTATAGGGATCGGCTAGCTCTGTAAAAATTGCCGCTTCTTCCAATTTCCTTTGCAGCTCAAAGCCAGTCAGTCCACACCGGGATTGGATGGTTACTTTTAATGGGTCACCATGTGAACCAGGAAAACTTAGTACCGTTATTTGAGGAATATCGGCTAATTGTTCCTTAAACTGTTTTATTTTCATCTGCAAATAATCTAAGTCATAAGAGTTATAGGCAGCCAAGTAGTTTCTTGCTAAATCAAGTGATGCCATGATGGCATAGGATGGACTGCTCGACTGAAAAATATGTAAATAATTCTCTAGCTTATGAATATCTACCCATTCGCTGTTAAAATGCAAAAATGACCCCATCGTCATAGCCGGCAATGTTTTATGTGCAGATTGAATGGTGACATCAGCACCTAATTCACTTGCTGAGGCCGGGAAGGGACCTCCTATTATAAAATGGGCACCATGTGCTTCATCGACTAAGACTGGAATCTGATGGAGATGGGCTTCTTCAATAATTCCTTTTAAGTCATAAACCATGCCATAATAATTGGGATAGGTGAGTACAAGTGCCTTGGCATTAGGATAAAGTTTAATCGCTTCTTTTACCGTCCCAACGCTGACACCAGCAGCGATTTTCCACCGAGGGTCCCATTCCGGTTCTAAAAAAATGGGTCTTGCTTTCGTTAATCCTAACGCATTTAATATTGATTTATGACAATTTCTTTGAACCAAGACGACATCATTCTCTCTAACAGCAGCCATCACCATGGCTAAATTGCCGACGGTTGAGCCATTGATAAGAAAATGGCTCTTTTTCACATGATATAATTCTGCTAATAAAGTTTCCGCATCCAGTATGGCACCCTCAGGAGAATGGAGGTCATCGAGCCCCGACAATTCCGTTGCATCCAATTCCAGCAACTGCTGGAATACTGCCTTTGCATCGGATGAAAAAATCTGCCCGTTTTTATGCCCGGGAACATGAAAGGATATCGGCTTCTTGTTCCGATACTCCATTAAGGCGTCATACAAAGGGGTCTTCGTTTGGTTGTTCATATTCTCCCCCCTATTAAGAGTCTCATTTATTGTAAATGAAACTGGGTAGAATTTCGAGTGTTTTAGAGTTTCTTCCGGTTGGCTCCTTTGAACCGGGCAAAAAAATAAAGCCCTTTAAGGACTTGTTTTATGAGAATATTTCCGGTGTGTTTATTTTTTTAAGCTTTTGAAGAAAATATTTATATTTTGGATCGTTCGTGTTTGTTTGAATCAAGTCTTTTTCACAGTCTGTACAAATAAATGAAGTGTATAGATGTATGCCTTTTGGTTTTTGTATCTCACAGATTACACAGGTTTCTTCCAAGTGATGATGTGCTAAAAATGAATTCATTCCCTCCACCTCCATACATCTATTCTTCCCGGCATTTTCGGATTGTAAACAATCTTTAGAATTTTCATTTGACATTACCTATCATATGTAGCAGATTGGATTTGGGTGTATGTCTATAGGCGATTTGTTGAATGGTACATAATATTTTTCTAGAGATTTTAATTACAGTGATACTTTCTCCTTGAAATCAATCTAAAATCGGGCTAGGTCATTTTAGTACGCATTAAAATGTGTTTTGACTTACTTGTACCGTTCGCTGCACACTAACTTTTACGGTTCATGTTTTTCCTTATAGCGGTCGCAACTTATATACCGGCGTTTTTGAATGAATATCCGTCACTTTGCCATTTAAACACAAAAAAGACAACCAATTCAGGTTGCCTTTTCCCATTGCCTGGCAGCGTCCTACTCTCACAGGGACTTGCGTCCCAACTACCATCGGCGCTGAGAAGCTTAACTTCCGTGTTCGGTATGGGAACGGGTGTGACCTTCTCGCCATTGCTGCCAGACTATTTTGCTTGAGAGATCGCTCCCTCAAAACTGGATAATCAGAAGAAACTTTGGTAAAACGAGTCTGCTTTATTAGTGTTGTCTAGCTCCAGCGCACAGCGTCTAGTGTCCTTCGCTCATCTCCCTACGATAAGTCAACATCGAATCGCTTGCGCTCTCCGTGTTTCCTTTATCTCAGTCGATGCGCTCCAGGCCATACGCCGCTAACCGTGCGCTTCCGCTTTTCTTATTGGTTAAGTCCTCGATCGATTAGTATCAGTCAGCTCCACACGTCACCGTGCTTCCACCCCTGACCTATCAACCTGATCATCTTTCAGGGATCTTACTAGCTTGACG